>NZ_JAAGPQ010000084.1:0-33928 GCF_017104985.1 Paraburkholderia sp. Ac-20342
TCCGGCGCTTGTGCCCGCGCCGCCGTTCTGCGCATAGCGCTCGAAGAACGCCTCGCTGTTGTCGGCGGGCGGCGTGGTGCCGGGCCCGGCGAGCGCGGCGGGCGGCGCGCTGTTTTCCTCGTTGAGGGCCTGCTGCTTGCGCTCGGTTTGCGCGAGCAGGTCCATCAGCGGATCGGGCGCGACGGCCGGATACAGATCGAACACGAGCCGGTACTTGTACGCGCCGACCGGTTGCAGGGTGAACACCTGCGGCTTCACCGAACCCTTCAGATCGAACACCATACGCACGACGTGCGGCTGATATTGCCCGACGCGCACCGACGAAATCTGCGGATCGTTCGGCGTGATCTTGGAGACGAGGTCCTTGAGCGCCTGATCGAGATCGAGACCGCTCAGATCGACGACGAGCCGGTCCGGTCCCTGCAGCAGTTGCTGCGTGTTCTGCAGCGGCTGATCGGATTCGATCGTCACGCGCGTGTAGTCGCGCGCGGGCCATACGCGCACGCCGAGCACCGAGCTCGCGAAGGCGAGACGCGGCGCGACGAGGCCGAGCACCAGCGTGGACGCGCCTGCCCGCAGAATCTGCCGGCGCCGCCAGTTATGCGTGGCGCCCGCGGCGGATTCGATCGAGTGGAACGGTTTGATCAACATCTTTCGAGACATGCCTTTCCTGATTCGCTATATGCCCGTGCGACGAGTACGCGTGCGTCTCCGTCACCGTCGAGCGCAAGCGAGAAGACGAGATCCGGGATGCCGAGCAGCGGGCCCGCGCGTTGCGGCCATTCGACGAGGCAGACCGCGCCGCTGTCGAAATATTCGCGAAAGCCTGCATCGGCCCATTCGGCCGGATCGCTGAATCTGTACAGATCGAAGTGATAGAGCGCGAGTTCCCCATGAGTTCGTTCGAGCACATAGGGTTCGACGAGCGTGTAGGTGGGGCTGCGCACGCGGCCGGTGTGACCGAGGCCGCGCAAGGTCGCGCGCACGAGCGTGGTTTTGCCGGCGCCGAGATCGCCGATGAGCTGCACCTGCAGACCGTGGAATGCCTGGCTGCTTGCCGCGTTGCTTGCCGCTTCGGGCTGCCGTGCCGACAGCGGTGCCTGCTGCACCCGCCGTTGTGCCTGCTGTTGCGTCGCCTCGCGCACGCCTTCGATGGCCCGCGCGAAACGCTCGCCGAACGCATGCGTGGCGGCTTCGTCCGCGAGCGCGAAGGCGCGTTCGAGCAGGACGGGAGCGGATGGCAGGTGCGCGTGATCGGGATTGGCAGGCATTCTCGTAAAATGGCGTGATGAACCGAAGTTCGACGTCCCCTGTTTCATGCGAGCCCGCATCGGTCGATGCCGGGCCGGTCGCGCATGCGCTCGATGCGGCGGCGCTGCATGCGCTCGCGTTCGACATCAAGACGTGGGGCCGCGAGCTTGGTTTCGGGGCGATCGGCATCAGCGACACCGATCTTTCCGCCGCTGAAGCGCCGCTTGCAGCGTGGCTGGAAGCAGGGTGCCACGGCGAGATGGATTATATGGCGAAACACGGCATGAAACGCGCGAGGCCGGCCGAGCTTGTGGCCGGAACGCGACGTGTGATTACCGCGCGCATCGCTTATCTGCCCGCCTCGACGCTCAGTGGCGAGGCCTCTGAAAGTGCGCTGGAAGGTGTGTCGGAAGGTGCGCGCGGGGGTGCGCATGAACACGCTTCCGAAAGCTCGCCGCAAGACGCCGTGCGCCCGCGCAACTGGCGCGCGGCCGAGCATGCGCGGCTCGCGGACCCGTCGGCGGCGGTGGTGTCGGTCTATGCGCGCGGCCGCGACTATCACAAGGTGATGCGTCAACGCCTGCAACAATTGGCCGATAGAATCGAAGCGGCAATCGGGCCGTTCGGCTATCGCGTGTTCACCGATTCGGCGCCGGTGCTCGAAGTCGAGCTGGCGCAGAAGGCGGGCATCGGCTGGCGCGGCAAGCATACGTTGCTGTTACAACGTGACGCGGGCTCGCTGTTTTTTCTCGGCGAAATCTACGTCGACATCGCGCTGCCGACCGATGCCGAAACCTCGCCCGAGGTCGCGCCCGAAACGCCGGGCTCGCATTGCGGCAGTTGCTCGCGTTGCCTCGATGCGTGCCCGACCGGCGCGATCGTCGCACCTTACAAGGTCGATGCGCGCCGCTGCATCTCGTATCTGACGATCGAACTGAAGGGCCGGATTCCCCTCGACCTGCGTCCGCTGATCGGCAATCGTGTCTATGGCTGCGACGATTGCCAGCTCGTGTGTCCGTGGAACAAGTTCGCGCAGGCCGCGCCGGTCGCCGATTTCGACGTGCGGCACGGGCTCGATCGCGCGTCGCTCGCCGAGCTGTTCGCATGGAGCGCGGACGAATTCGATACGCGCATGCAGGGCAGTGCGATTCGCCGCATCGGCTACGAGAGCTGGCTGCGCAATCTCGCGGTGGGGATGGGCAACGCGTTGCGCGCGGCGCCGCAGAGTCTCGGCGAAAAGGCGCGCGCGGAGATCGTCGCGGCATTGCGGGCGCGTGCCGGCGATCCTTCCGACATCGTGCGCGAGCACGTGGAGTGGGCGCTCGAAGCGGCGTAGAGTAGCTGCAATTCGGTAGCTGTAATTCGGTAGCTGTAATTCGGTAGCTGTAATTCGGCAGCCGCAATTCGCGGCGGCGGGGCGCTGTGCGGGTTTTTCATTTGCGCTCGCCGCTCAAGTTTTGAGCACGTTCTAGACGCTATTCTAGACAATGTCTAGAACTTTGCTCCCCCACGGAAGATCCAGATCGATGCTCGACGTCTCTGGAATCGCCTCCTTGATGTAGATCTCCGTCGTCTGCGCGCTCGTGTGCGCGAGGCGCGTCTGGATCGCTTCGCGGTGCTCGCCGCGTTTCGCCGCGTCGGTCGCGCCGATGGCCCGGATGTCCTTGAACTGCACGTCGAGCGTCACTTCGGCCTGCGCCTTCGCGCGGCGCCACATCGAATTCAATCCGCTCCTGGTGTACGGCGTGCCAACGCTGCGGCGGCGCAGGCAGGGGAACAGGCGATGGCTAATCGCGCGAAGGCTGACAAGGAGGCGGCCGCGCTCGCGCCCGGTGAGCTCGGCCGAGCTCGACAAGCTCGACAAGCTCGACAAGCTCGACAAGCTCGACAAGCTCGGCGCGCTCAGAAAGGACCAGCAATCATGAAAATCGTACGGGTGCTTCTCGCGGCGGTTCTGTCAGGGTGCGCTATCCAGCAGCCTGTTCAGCTACCGTCGGCGCCGATCGTTCCAACGACAATCGTCGACAAGGGTTGCGAGTGGGTGAAGTTCATCACGGCAAGTGCTGACGATACGGAGGCGACGAAACGGCAGATCATCGCCCACGATCAAGCCTTCGTCGCGAACTGTCCTGATGCAGCTCCCGGCTCAGATTAACTGCGACTGAGCTTGCAATCCACCGACACCGGCGCAACCAGCCGATTGCAAGCTCCTACAGTGAGTCGTCAAGCCTTTGTCGGTATCGGGCGATGCACCGGCGGTAGATCAGGATAGCTGCCACGAACGCAAACACGGTGCCAGCTGATGAAATGAAGAATGCCAGATCAACTTCGTCAGATGCGGTCTTGCACTTGAATTTCAGAAGCAGGAAGTTCCAGACCGGATTTGAAAAATTCAAGGGGGTGTCTGGATGTGTGGCCCACCAGTATGCGTCGGCGAAAATGGCAACTACCAGACATGCAGCAATCGCTATGCAAACCAGAACCCTTTTCATTTCACGGGCAGCTCCCCGTACGCTTTGAGCTGCGACCCAGGAACAGCCAGCTTGGGTGTATCAGTGAGAATTGCACGGATCCGATGCCAGTCACCAAGATTCTCAATCGTCACGCAACCTTCGCTTTTTCCTATTCGGCCTTTGGGGTGCAGTCTGAAATTACCACGCAGGATACCGTCGCAAATAACGTGGTCATCATCAATACTCCCATCGATCGCATAAAGGGAAAACCACTCACTCTTGTTATTGCCATTCAGGTTTAACCAGTCCATCAGAGGGCCTACTGTCCCGCCTGACTTTCTATCAAAAATATAGTATCTGCCGACGGGAATTGCGCCATAGTTCGGTGTGCATGACAGGGGTGCTTTATTGATATGACTGCCTTGACCCGAAAAAGCATCAAATTTCAGGGCGCCAATCTCGAACTTACTCATTGGCTTACCGCTCAATCTAAAGGTGCATTGAAGCATGGGCTCTCCGAATCGACTATTCAGCGGAAAATCTGAATAATCATGTTATGTAGGAGGGCGCATGATCGTCCACATCTATCTGCGGGGCTTGCAATCGGCTGGTCGCAAATAATGTGAGCCGGTGTCGATGGATTGCAGGCCGACGTGGATGATTGCAAGCTCACAGGATCACCCGCACTGGGGGTTGCGATACGTTGCAACATCGTGGACAACTGTCAACGAAGGCTGCGGGAGGTCAGTTGGTGTTAGCCAATATGCATCACGTGGCTAGTGGAAGAGGTATACCCGCATCGAGCACGAGGACGGTACGGCCCTCCATATCAGGGAACACGAGGACGAAACCGTTCAGGTGTTTATCGGAAATACCGTTGGTTATTCTACCGGCGCGGGTTTCTAGCAATTTCAGAATCGGTACACGTTTGCGGCTTATGAGCTGAGTGACCAACCGCCGTAGCCAGTGCCAAATCGCGAGAGCCCTTATTTAAGCGCCCAGCCAGCACGCCCGCTGTAGTGGCGCAGGAGTGCTCTCAATGGCGGAAAAGTGTCTAGAACCAACGGCGTATACTCTAGCGTAACGCGGTTTTCAGTCGCTTAAAAAATAGGCGGATTCTAGACGGGGTTTGCCGACCACCTTTTCCAGCAAAGCTTTGCTGGGAGTGCATTCCGGCATGGGGTGCTGGTCCGCTACATGGCGGGCGCGCCATGCAAACCTGCGGCGCGGGCGTGCTGCTTGCGCCGTGCCGCGCGTCATGCAATCCTTCAGGCCGCGCGAATGAGGAGCGGGCAATCATGTTCAACGCAGTGATCGATGCGCCGTTCGGCAAGGTCGGCATCCGTCTCGAAGGCGAGGCCGTGCGCGAGATCGTCTATCTGCCGCAGTCGACGCGCAATATCGCGCCCGATACGCCGCTCGCGCGCGAGGCCGCCGCGCAGATCGAGCGTTACTTCGAGCAGGCATCCGCGCCGTTCGAGTTACCGCTCGCCGCATGCGGCAGCGCGTTCCAGCGGCGCGTGTGGCAGGCGATCAGCGAGATTCCGCCCGGCGTCGTGCTGACCTATGGACAGCTCGCCAAACAGTTGGGTAGCGTGCCGCGCGCGGTCGGCCAGGCGTGCGGCTCGAATTTCTTTCCGATCGTGATTCCGTGTCACCGCGTCGTGAGTGCGAGCGGGATCGGCGGATTCGCGCATCATGCGGGCGACGGTTTCTTTCGCAACGTGAAGCGCTGGCTGCTCGCGCATGAGGGTGTTCCGTACGCATGAGCATGACCGATACCGACATTTCCACCGATATCGCGGCGGTCGCATCGGCCGCCGCGCATACCGGCGACGCGGCGAACGCGTCGCCGCTGCTCGTCACGAGCGGCGCGTCGATCGACGCATTCTGCGACGCGCTGTGGCTCGAACATGGCCTGTCGCGCAACACGCTCGACGCGTATCGCCGCGATCTGCGGCTCTTCTGCGAATGGCTCGCGCACGCGCGCAACGCGTCGCTCGATACCGCGAGCGAGGCCGACCTGACCGCCTACAGCGCGGTGCGGCAGAAGGACAAGGCGACCTCGGCGAACCGGCGGCTCTCGGTGTTTCGCCGCTATTACGCGTGGGCGGTGCGCGAGCATCGCGCGGCCGTCGATCCGACGCTGCGCATCCGCTCGGCGAAACAGCCGCCGCGTTTTCCGTCCACGCTGAGCGAGGCGCAGGTCGAAGCACTGCTCGGCGCGCCCGATATCGACACGTCGCTCGGCTTGCGCGATCGCACGATGCTCGAACTGATGTACGCGAGCGGCCTGCGCGTCACCGAGCTCGTCACGCTGAAGAGCGTGGAAGTGAGCCTGAACGACGGCGTCGTGCGCGTGACCGGTAAGGGCTCGAAAGAGCGCCTGATTCCGTTCGGCGAAGAGGCGCACGCGTGGATCGCGCGTTATCTGCGCGACGCGCGCCCGGCGCTGCTCGGCGCGCGCGCGGCGGACGCGCTGTTCGTCACGACGCGCGCGGAAGGCATGACGCGCCAGCAGTTCTGGAACATCATCAAGCGGCACGCGCAGGCGGCCGGCGTGCATGCGCCGTTGTCGCCGCATACTCTGCGGCACGCGTTCGCGACGCATCTGCTCAATCACGGCGCGGATTTGCGCGTCGTGCAACTGCTGCTCGGCCATACCGATATCTCGACCACGCAGATCTACACGCACGTCGCGCGCGAGCGGTTGAAGTCGCTGCATGCGCAGCATCATCCGCGCGGGTGAGGTTTGGCGATCGCGGTGGTAGGGTCGCGAGTCGCGCGCGGCGGCAAGCGCCGGAATTTCGCTGATGCGCGCGGGCAGGGCGGCGAGCAACGCGGCAATGTCGATCGTGGAACGGATGGATGAAACCGGATTCAACGCTGTCTCCTCACGCCAGCCTGATTCCGAACGATCGTGCCACAGCCGCTGGACCCGCACAATTGGCCGTTCGGCAAATAGCCGTCGCGCGGACTCGCCATTACAATGCGCCGATGAGCAAATCCAGACACGTCTCCGAAACGCCGGCCACACAGCTGTTGCGCCGCCACGGCGTCACCTTCGGCGAGCATCCTTACGACTATGTCGAGCACGGCGGCACCGGCGAATCGGCGCGCCAGCTCGGCGTGGACGAGCATCATGTCGTGAAGACGCTCGTGATGGAAGACGAGCATGCGAAGCCGCTGATCGTGCTGATGCACGGCGACCGCACCGTGAGCACGAAGAACCTCGCGCGGCAGATCGGCGCGAAGCGCGTCGAGCCGTGCAAGCCCGACGTCGCGAACCGGCATTCGGGTTATCTGATCGGCGGCACGTCGCCGTTCGGCACGCGCAAGCCGATGCCGGTGTACGTCGAGTCGAGCATTCTCGAGATGGACCGGATCTGGCTGAACGGCGGGCGGCGCGGCTTTCTCGTCAGCATCGAGCCGAAGGTGCTCACCGAATTGCTGGCGGCGCAGCCGGTGCAGTGCGCGAGTGTCGACTGATTTTTCAGGCGACGCCGGCCTGAATGTTGGCCGGACTGTTTTTCGCGCGGACGCGTTCGGTAGAATGTGCGCCGCCCTGTTTCGACGGGCATGCCCTGATGCGGTTGGGGTGTCGAGTGTCAGACCGCGATCCTTATAAGAGTCCCAGATGCAAAATGTGATCGTTGCTGTCGTTGCCTATCTGATCGGTTCGCTGTCGTTCGCTGTGATCGTGAGCGCCGCGATGGGTCTCGACGACCCGCGTTCGTACGGCTCGGGCAACCCCGGCGCCACCAACGTGCTGCGCAGCGGCAGCAAGAAGGCGGCGATTCTCACGCTGATCGGCGACGCGTTCAAGGGCTGGCTGCCGGTCTGGTTCGTCGTGCATGTCGGCTTGCGTTACGGGCTCGACGACAAGTCGGTGGCAATTGCGTCGCTCGCCGTGTTTCTCGGGCACCTGTATCCGGTTTTCTTCCGCTTCAAGGGCGGCAAGGGCGTGGCGACCGCGGCCGGCGTGCTGCTCGCGATCAACCCGACGCTTGGCGTCGCCACGCTGCTGACCTGGCTGATCGTCGCGTTCTTCACGCGCTATTCGTCGCTCGCGGCGCTGTGCTCGGCGGTGTTCGCGCCGCTCTTCTACGTGTTCCTGTTCGGGCCGCGCATCGTCGCGCTGGCGGTGCTGGTGATGAGCGCGCTGCTCGTCTGGCGCCATCGAGGCAATATCGCGAAGCTGATGCGCGGGCAGGAGAGCCGGATCGGCGACAAGAAGAAGGCGGCGAGCCCGGCGGCGGGGAACGATCTTTGAGGCGGGGTTGAGTGGCCGTGGCGGTTTGACGTCCGCTTCGGCGCGCAAGTCGTCGCGGATGCAAGGCTTTCCGATGTTTTCGATACCGCGGCGGCGGCTGTCCGGGCGCTGGCGCGAGGCTTGCCGCCAGCCCCGCCAAACCTCGCCGCCTAGTCGCCTAGTCGCGGAAATTGTTGAAGTCGAGCGGCGTGTCGGTCACGTCCTTGCGCAGCAGCGCGATCACGCTTTGCAGATCGTCGCGCTTGCCGCCGGTCACGCGCACCGCGTCGCCCTGAATGCTCGCCTGCACCTTGATCTTGCTGTCCTTCACGATGCGCACGATTTTCTTCGACAGATCGCCGGACACGCCCTTCTTGATCTTGATGACCTGCTTGACCTTGTCGCCGCCGATCTTCTCGATCTTGCCGTAGTCGAGAAAACGCACGTCGACATTGCGCTTGGCCATTTTCGACAGCAGCACGTCTTTCACCTGGCCGAGCTTGAAGTCGTCGTCGGCGAAGGCGGTGAGTTCGTTTTCCTTGTGCTCGACGCGCGCGTCGGAGCCCTTGAAGTCGAAGCGCGTGGAAATTTCCTTGTTGGACTGTTCGATCGCGTTCTTGACTTCGATCATGTTCGCTTCGCAGACGACGTCAAACGATGGCATTGCATTCTCCCAATAGTGCGGCGGTGCGCGACGCGGCCGGTCGGCTGCTCGCGGGGCACTCGCTATAATCACGGACCGGACGTCATTTTACCGACGCCGCTCCCTTTTGCCCAAGGCCGCCGCGCGGTGTCGCGAGAGCGGCCGATCCGGCGCCCGACGGCGCTACTTTGTCGCCAGTCGACGTTTCCCCTGATTTTCGTTCCGATGTCCCGATCCGATTCCGCCTCCGGTTCCGTAGCTGCTTCTGCCGCCGTTTCTGTGGCGGCGTCCGCCGCTTCCGTTGCCGATTCCGCCGCGCTTCTCGCCGACTATTCGCTGAAGGCACACAACACGTTCGGCTTCGACGTGCGTGCGCGGTTTGCCTGCGTGATCGAGCGCGAGCCGCAACTGCTGGCCGCGGTGCGCGATCCGCGCGTCGCCGGCTTGCCGCGCCTCGTGCTCGGCGGCGGCAGCAACGTCGTGCTGACCGGCGACTTCGCCGGGCTCGTGCTGCTGGTGGCGCTGCGCGGCCGCCGCGTCGTGCGCGAGGATCAGGACGCCTGGTACGTCGAAGCCGCCGGCGGCGAGCCGTGGCACGAGTTCGTCGCGTGGACGTTGGCGCAGGGGCTGCCCGGCCTCGAGAATCTCGCACTGATTCCGGGCACGGTCGGCGCGGCGCCGATCCAGAACATCGGCGCATACGGGCTGGAGATGTGCGAGCGCTTCGTGTCGCTGCGGGCGATCGAGCTGGCGACCGGCGAAGCGATCGAACTCGATGCGCAGGCGTGCCGTTTCGGCTACCGCGACAGTTTCTTCAAGCGGGAAGGGCGCGAGCGTTTCGTGATTACCTCGGTGACGTTCCGTTTGCCGAAGCACTGGCAACCGCGCGCCGGCTACGCGGATCTGGCGCGCGAGCTGGCGGCGCAAGGCTATGAGGTCAGCGCCGAGACGGCCGGCGGCGTGCGCCCGCAGCCGACCGCGCAGGCGATCTTCGACGCGGTGGTCGCGGTGCGGCGCGCAAAGCTGCCCGATCCGCTGCAACTCGGCAACGCGGGCAGCTTCTTCAAGAATCCGGTGATCGAAGCGGCGCAATTCGATGCGCTCAAGCGCCGCGAGCCCGACGTCGTGTCTTATCCGCAGCCCGATGGCCGGGTGAAGCTGGCCGCGGGCTGGCTGATCGACCGATGCGGCTGGAAGGGCCGTGCGATGGGGGCGGCGGCCGTGCACGACCGGCAGGCGCTCGTGCTCGTCAATCGCGGCGGCGCGAGCGGCGCGCAGGTGCTGGCGCTCGCGCGGGCGATCCAGCGCGACGTGCTCGAACAATTTGGCGTGGAACTGGAGGCGGAACCGGTATGCCTGTGACGCGCGGCTTCGGGTTTTGTCGTGGCGGAAATAAAAAAAGCGCCGGGCGTGTTGTCCCGGCGCTTTTTTGTTTCTGGCTTCAGTCGTGCCGCTGCGTGGGCGCTTGCGACGCCCCGGACGCATGCCGGGCGTGACGCCGGCGGCGGATGCCTTGCCTCGTATTCAAGGCCCCGTCGCGCTTGCGCCCATGCTCAGTGGTTGAGCTTGCCGAGCAGCAGGAATTCCATCAGCGCCTTTTGCACGTGCAGACGGTTTTCCGCCTCGTCCCACACCACGCTTTGCGGACCGTCGATCACTTCCGCGCTGACTTCCTCGCCGCGGTGGGCGGGCAGGCAGTGCATGAAGAGCGCGTCCGGATGCGCGCGCGCCATCATGTCGGCATCGACGCACCAGTCAGCAAAGGCTTGCTTGCGCGCTTCGTTTTCGGCCTCGAAGCCCATGCTGGTCCAGACGTCGGTCGTCACGAGGTCGGCGCCCGCGCAGGCCTCGTTCGGATCGTCGAATTCTTCGTAGAACGGCGCGCTTTCGGCGGCGACGAGCGCGTGGTCGACCTTGTAGCCCGGCGGCGTGGACACGCGCAGCTTGAAGCCGAGAATCTGCGCGGCTTCGATCCACGTGTAGAGCATGTTGTTCGCGTCGCCGACCCAGGCGACCGTCTTGCCGCGGATCGGGCCGCGATGCTCGAAGTACGTGAAAATATCTGCGAGCACCTGGCACGGGTGGTATTCGTTGGTGAGCCCGTTGATGACCGGCACCCGCGAGTTGTCGGCAAAGCGCTCGAGGATGTCCTGGCCGAACGTGCGGATCATGATGATGTCGACCATGCGCGAAATGACCTGCGCGGCGTCTTCGATCGGCTCGCCGCGGCCAAGCTGCGTGTCGCGCGTGCTCATGAACACCGCGTGGCCACCTAGCTGGAAGATGCCCGCCTCGAACGACAGACGCGTGCGCGTCGAATTCTTTTCGAAGATCATCGCCAGCGTGCGGTCGTGCAGCGGGTGATAGGTCTCGTAGTTCTTGAATTTGCGTTTCAGGATGCGCGCGCGTTCGAGCACGTACTCGTAGTCTTCCAGCGAGAAATCCTTGAACTGCAGGTAGTGGCGAATTTTCTTGGCGGTCATAAAACAAATACGGCGGTCTCACCCGGCAGGGTTGCCGGACTGCGCCGCCGTCGTTTGGTGGTAACTCAATGCAGGATAAAGGATTTCTCCCCGTTTGACGAGTCGGCCAGAGGGCCGGGAGAGGGGTCTGAAAGCGTCTCGCGGACACCGCGGCGTGCCTGTGTGCGGTGCGGAAGAAGGTCCGCTGCGCTATAATCTCAGGGTTATCCCAAGCCCGGCAAGCCGATGTTCCGTATCGAGAAATACGGCGCAAACGCGGCTCGCAAGGTGCGGAAAGCCTGTCGCGGCGTGGCCGTCTTGGCAGGCGTCAAGGCGGTTCAGCCGGTTCCCGCAGCCGTTCTCGTGGTGGGTTCGTTAGTGTTTGCGTTTGCGTCAGCCTGCGTCGCAGGCGGTCGCAAGCGACTGCCGTGCATGCCGTCCGCGGCGAGTCCGGGCGCACGGCCGGTGCATCGCCGGTTTGCCGTCATCCGCTGGGCAGTTACACAGGTATTCCTACATGGCCGAAGCAGCTCCAATCGAATATTTCATTCAGGGCATCACGTCGACCGGAAAAAAGTTTCGGCCGAGCGACTGGTCGGAGCGGCTCGCGGGCGTGATGTCGTCCTTTGGGCCCGGTGTGAGGAAGGGGCCGAACGCCTATATGCAGTACTCGCTGTACGTTCGGCCGACCATGGTCGGCGACCTCAAATGCGTGATTCTCGATTCGCGCCTGCGCGACATCGAGCCGATGGCTTTCGACTTCGTGCTCAATTTCGCGAAAGACAACGACCTCGTCGTGACCGAGGCCTGCGAACTGGAACTCGAGCACGCGCCGCCCCCGCAAGCCAAGCGTCACGTGATCTGAGGCAGGCTGACCGGTCGGTCGAGGCAAAAACAAAAACCCGCGAGTAGCGGGTTTTTTTACGGCCAGGCATTGCGAGGCATTGCGGCCGGGCGGGGCCAAACTCGGTGTGTTTGCCGGAACGTGGGCGCAAACGGCCCGTGCGAAACAAAAAAGCCCGCCAAAGCGGGCTTCTCGTGCAGCGGAAACAGGAGGTGGCCCACCGAAGCGGGCCGACCGGAATTACTGCGCTGCGGGCGCTTGCAGACCCTTGACGGCTGCAGCGAGGCGGCTCTTGTGGCGAGCTGCCTTGTTCTTGTGAATGATGTTCTTGTCGGCGATGATGTCGATGGTCTTCGACGATGCCTTGAAGATTTCAGCGGCCTTAGCCTGGTCGCCTGCGTCGATTGCCTTGCGGACAGCCTTGATAGCCGTGCGGAACTTCGAGCGCAGTGCCGAGTTGTGCGAGTTTGCCTTCGCGGCCTGGCGGGCGCGCTTGCGTGCTTGTGCGGAGTTAGCCATGACGGTTCCTTATCCTGTTCCTGTTTCCAGTACCCGCCATTCGTGTGGCGAGGTGCTGCTTCTCGATCCGAACCCCTGGAAGCGATTGCCCAAGGGCGCAAAAGTGTCGAAAAAATCGATCGAACTACGCGAAGGCGGGCCCGTGTTTCGGGTTGTTCCGGCGGATTGACAGGTGGCGTGGCGCCAACCCGAGAATCTTGTCCGAAAAACCGTTCGAAAATTGAGCGAGCTTCGAAACCGACGATTATAGCAACAAAATCAGGCACGTGGCAACGACAATGCGTGACTGTGCAACAGCAGCCGGCGTGGTGTCATGCCGGAAACCTATGCTTCGGGCGCTGGCCTTATGAAACCGCAGAGGAAAGGGCGAAGCGCTGGCCGTATGCGCCAGGCCTGAACAGAGAACCGAACCGGGAGGCTCATCCATCCGACTCGCCGGCAAAATCCGCCGCGTCGAGCCGGAAAAAGCACAGAAAAGTACGAAAAACAACGCTTTGCAGCCCATTGCCGCGAACGTCCTCGCGGCAAATCGGTCCGAATCGCGTTCCGGCTCGTCGTCCGCATTTGCGGCACCCGTATAATAAGCGCCCCATGAATCTATTCCGAGCCCTGCTGACGGTCAGCGGCTTCACGCTGCTGTCGCGCGTGACCGGACTGGCCCGTGAAACACTGATCGCCCGTGCGTTCGGTGCCAGTCAATACACTGACGCGTTCTACGTCGCCTTTCGCATTCCCAACCTGCTGCGCCGGATTTCCGCCGAGGGCGCGTTCTCGCAGGCCTTCGTGCCGATCCTCGCGGAGTTCAAGAACCAGCAAGGCCACGACGCCACCAAGGCACTCGTCGACGCGACCTCGACCGTGCTCGCGTGGGCGCTCGCCGTGCTGTCGGTGCTCGGCGTGCTCGGCGCGTCGGGCGTTGTGTTCGTGGTCGCATCGGGCCTTGCGCACGAGGGCCACGCGTACGATCTCGCGGTCGCGATGACGCGCATCATGTTCCCGTACATCATCTTCATCTCGCTGACGTCGCTCGCGTCCGGCGTGCTGAACACGTACAAGAACTTCTCGCTGCCCGCGTTCGCGCCGGTGCTGCTGAACCTCGCGTTCATCGCGGCCGCGGTGTTCGTCGCGCCGCATCTGCAGACGCCGGTCTACGCGCTCGCGTGGGCGGTGATCGTCGGCGGCGTGCTGCAGTTCATCGTGCAGCTGCCGGGCCTGAAGAAGATCGACATGGTGCCGCGCATCGGCCTGAATCCGTTGCGCGCGCTCGCGCATCGCGGCGTGAAGCGGGTGCTCGCGAAGATGGTGCCGGCGATGTTCGCGGTGTCGGTTGCGCAGATCAGCCTCATCATCAACACGAACATCGCGTCGCACATCGGTCCGGGCGCGGTGTCGTGGATCAACTACGCCGACCGGCTGATGGAGTTTCCGACCGCGCTGCTCGGCGTCGCGCTCGGCACGATCCTGCTGCCGAGCCTCTCGAAGGCGCATGTCGACGCCGATTCGCACGAGTATTCGTCGCTGCTCGACTGGGGGCTGCGCGTCACGTTCCTGCTCGCAGCGCCGAGCGCGGTGGCGCTGTTCTTCTTCGCCGAGCCGCTGACCGCCGTGCTGTTCAACTACGGCAAGTTCGACGGCAACTCGGTCGTGATGGTGAGCCGCGCGCTCGCCGCCTACGGCGTCGGCCTGATCGGCCTGATCATGATCAAGATTCTCGCGCCGGGCTTCTACGCGAAGCAGGACATCAAGACGCCGGTGAAGATCGGCGTCGGCGTGCTGATCGTGACGCAGTTGAGCAATTACGTGTTCGTGCCGGTGTTCTCGCATGCGGGGCTGACGCTGAGCGTCGGGCTCGGTGCCTGCATGAATGCCTTGCTGCTGTTCATCGGTCTGCGCAAACGCGGCATTTACATGCCGTCGAGCGGCTGGCTCAGGTTTTTCGTGCAGTTGCTCGGCGCGTGTCTCGTGCTGGCCGGGGTGATGCGCTGGCTCGCGATCAGCTTCGACTGGATCGGTATGCATAGCCAGCCGCTCAACCGCATCGTGCTGCTCGGCGCATGCCTCGTGCTGTTCGCCGCGCTATATTTCGGTATGCTTTGGCTGATGGGCTTCAAGTACGCGTATTTCAAAAGGCGAGTGAAGTGATCACGATGACGCGGGTTCTCGATTATTTCAGCACGCTCGTCGCCGATGACGAAAGCCTGCCCTTGACCGAGACGGCGCTCTCGCTCGCGCAGGACGCCTATCCCGACCTCGATCTGCAGGCGGCGCTGTCCGAGCTCGATGAACTGGTGCTGCGTCTGCGGCGCCATATGCCCGAGGATGCCGACATCCGGCAGAAGGTCGGCGTGCTGAACCGGTTCTTTTTCCGCGAACTCGGTTTCGCCAGCAATCTCAACGATTATTACGACCCCGATAACAGCCATCTGAATGCGGTGCTGAAGCGCCGTCGCGGCATTCCGATTTCGCTCGCGGTGCTGTATCTGGAGATGGCCGAGCAGGTGGGTATTCCGGTGCGCGGCGTATCGTTTCCGGGCCACTTTCTGCTGCGCGTGACGACGCCCGACGGCGACGTGATGCTCGATCCGACCAATGGCCATTCGCTGTCCGAAGCGCAGATGGTCGAGATGCTCGAGCCGTACGTGGCGTCGGCTGGCGACTCGATCGGCCGCGCATTGCGCATGCTGCTGCAGCCGGCCACGCGCCGCGAGATCATCGCGCGGATGCTGCGCAATCTGAAGGCGATCTATCTGCAGACCGAGCGTTGGCAGCGGCTGCTCGCGGTGCAGCAGCGGCTCGTCATTCTGCTGCCGGACAATATCGAGGAAGTGCGCGATCGCGGTTTCGCGTATGCGCGGCTCGACTATCTGCGTCCCGCGCTCGAAGACCTCGAAAACTATCTCGGTGACCGCCCCGATGCGGAAGATGCCACGGTGGTCGAGTCGCAACTGCATGAGTTGCGGCAGCGCACGCGGCACGATGGCGGCGCATGACGGGGGCAGGGCGGCGCGCGCTGGCGCATAACAGCGCATAACGGCCGTGCGCGGTTTTAAGCCCGCATAAAACGCAAAAGCCTGCACAGGGTTCATGTGCAGGCTTTTTTTCGCTTCGCGCCGCAGGCCGCGCGAGGGCGGCATGGCCTCGCGTTTCAGGCGGCCGTCATTTCACTTCGGCTGCATGCGAATCGCGCCGTCCAGACGGATCACTTCGCCGTTCAGCATCGGGTTGTCGAAGATCTGCTTGGCGAGCATCGCGTATTCCGCCGGTTTGCCGAGGCGCGGCGGGAACGGCACCATCGCGCCGAGCGCGTCCTGTACTTCCTGCGGCATGCCGAGCAGCATTGGCGTTTCGAAGATGCCGGGCGCAATCGTCATGACGCGAATGCCATTGCGTGACAGGTCGCGCGCGATCGGCAGCGTCATGCCGACCACGCCGCCCTTCGACGCGGCGTAGGCCGCCTGGCCGATCTGACCATCGTACGCGGCGACCGACGCTGTGCTGATGATCACACCGCGCTCGCCATACGCGTTCGGTTCGTTCTTCGACATCTGCATTGCCGCGAGCCGGATCATGTTGAACGTGCCGACCAGGTTGATCGAGATCGTGCGCGCGAACAGATCGAGCGGATGCGCGCCATCCTTGCCGACCGTTTTCGCGGCCGGCGCGACACCCGCGCAATTGACGAGACCGCGCAGCGTGCCGAGTTTGGCCGCGGCTTCGACGGCTTGCTTCGCGTCCTCTTCGCGGCTCACGTCGCATTTGACGAACACGCCGCCGAGTTCCGCCGCGAGCGCTTCGCCCGCGTCCACGTTGAGGTCGGCGAGCGCGACCTTGCCGCCGTTTTCGGCGATGAGGCGCGCGGTAGCGGCGCCGAGACCCGATGCACCGCCGGTGATCAGGAATGCGTTGTCACGAATTTCCATGTCTTCTCCTTTGCTGCGGTTACTCAGTGCTGTTTCGATCGAGTCTGGGTTCGCCGACCGATTGTAGCGGTTGTGCTGCGATGCAAAAGGCTAGCGCGTCCGTGTGACGCTATGCCTTCTCCCGGCAAAAGTCGGTCGCGTCCCGAGCGGCGCGCATCAATGAAAAACCCGCCGGAATAGGCGGGTTTTTCGTCGAACGCAGGCGGCGTTCGGCGTGCTTACTTGAGCGCGTCGAACGCGCGGGCGCGGATTTCGTCGACGCTGCCGAGGCCCGAAATGCGGCGGTATTGCGGTGCCTTCAACTGGGTCGAGGCGTCGCCGTGATTGGCCCAGTCGTTGTAGTAGTCGATCAGCGGTTTGGTTTGCGACTCGTACACTTCGAGGCGCTTCTTGACCGTTTCTTCCTTGTCGTCGTCGCGCTGGATCAGCGGCTCGCCGGTTACGTCGTCGATACCTTCGACCTTCGGCGGATTGAACTTGACGTGATACGTGCGGCCCGAGGCCGGATGCGAGCGGCGGCCGCTCATGCGCTCGATGATCTCGTCGAACGGCACGTCGATTTCCAGCACGTAGTCGATCGCGACGCCGGCCTGCTTCATGGCCTCGGCTTGCGGAATCGTGCGCGGGAAACCGTCGAACAGATAGCCGTTCGCGCAGTCCGGCTGTTGCAGACGCTCTTTCACGAGGTTGATGATGAGTTCGTCCGTGACGAGCTCGCCCGCGTCCATGAAGCGCTTCGCTTCGAGACCGAGCGGCGTGCCTGCCTTGACGGCCGCGCGCAGCATGTCGCCGGTGGAAATTTGCGGAATGCCGAATTTTTCCTTGATGAAGTTTGCCTGAGTGCCCTTGCCCGCGCCCGGTGCACCCAACAGGATCAAACGCATGTGATATCTCCAGATCTATGTGAATTCTTTGGTGACGCGGCAACTATCCCGGCGACGCTGACTCTCCGAAGGGCTCGCATCGGCTGGCCGTTGCGCGTTTCGCGCTGCACGTCGAAAACGACGGCGCTGCGGAAGGCAACGTTGCGATCGGGACAACCCTGGGTGTCGCCTGTTATGGGGGCGCGCACAACCGTCCGATTATGCCATGGCTTCCCGCGCTCAAGACCCGAATAAAGTCCGCACGCGCGCGAGATCGGCGGGGGTATCGACACCCGGCAGCGGCACGTCGTGCGTGACGAGCACGGCGATGCGCTCGCCGTGCCACATCGCGCGCAACTGTTCGAGCGCTTCGGCCTGTTCGATCGGCGAGATCGCGAGACTCGGGTACGTGCGCAGGAATTTCGCGCGATAGGCATACAGGCCGATATGCCGGTACACGACCGCAGGGGCGGGCGGCGTGGGCATCGACGCGACGTTCGGCCAGTGCGGCTGCCATGCGTCGCGTGCCCACGGAATCGGCGCGCGCGAGAAGTACAGCGCGACGCCGCGCGCATCGGGCACGACCTTGACGACGTTCGGATTGAAGATTTCGGCGGGGTCGCTGATCGGATGCGCGGCCGTGGCGATCGCGCAGCCGTTCGAGGCCGCGAGATGCGCGGCGACGCCATGCACGAGCGCGGGGTCGATCAGCGGCTCGTCGCCCTGCACGTTGACGACGATCGTGTCGTCGCTCCAGCCGAAGCGCGTCGCCACTTCCGCGAGACGGTCCGTGCCCGACGGATGATCGGCGCGCGTGAGCACCGCGTCGAAGCCGTGAGCGTGCGCCGCGTCGAGCACTTCCTGCGCATCCGATGCGATCAGCACCTGCTGTGCACCCGACTCGCGCGCGCGTTCGGCGACCCGCACCACCATTGGCTTGCCGCCGATGTCGGCGAGCGGCTTGTTGGGCAGACGCGTCGAGGCGAGGCGGGCCGGCACGACGGCGATAAACGGATGAGTGGCGGTGTGGGTCATCGAATGAGAAGGCGGGCGGCGATAAAAGCGAGGGCAGCGGTTGCGCGCGCGGCGCGCCGCGGATTCGGGCTGAAACGACAAGCAGCGCTGAACGGCAAAACGGTGGAACGACGTGCGAATCTGCGGAAAGGCGGCGAACCGGCGGCTACGGGCGATGCGAAGAACTCGGCGAAACCGCGTGCCTCTCAACCGTGTACTGCCGCACTCGCCGCTTTGCTTCGGGCAACCGGATTCAGGCAACCGAACCCGGATTCAGATCGACCGGCGTGCCTTCCACGGTTTGCCGCGCTTCGTCGACGAGCATCACGGGGATGCCGTCGCGGATCGGATAGGCGAGCTTGTCCGCGTTGCAGATCAGTTCCTGCGCGGCGCGGTCGTAGCTGAGCGGGCCCTTGCAGATCGGGCAGACGAGGATTTCAAGCAGGCGAGCGTCCACGGACTTTCTCCACAACTAATGCAGTGAGGCGATGATCGAGCGCGGCTTCGACCGGGACTACCCAGATGCGCGCATCGTGCCAGGCCGCCAATTTTACCGCATCCTTTTCCGTAATCAGGATCGCATCGGCGTCGACGTCGGCGAACGGATTGCGCTCGAAGGCGTAGTGATCGGGCAGCGCGCGGGTCGCCGGCGCGAGGCCGGCCGCGCGCAGCGTCGCGAAAAAGCGCTCGGGCGCGCCGATGCCGGCCGCGGCCAGCACGCGCTGACCGGCGAATTGCGCGAGCGGCCGGCGCAGCGCGGGATTGTCGAGATGCCATGCGTCGGCCGGCGCGAGCTGCAGCGCGAACGTGTTGGGCCAGGCGGGCAGCGTGCGCGCGTACGGATCGTTAATGAGCGTCGCGTCGCGGCGGCGCGACAGCGGCTCGCGCAGCGGACCGGCCGGCAGCAGGAAACCGTTGCCGCCGAGCCGGTGATCGAACACGACCAGTTCGACGTCGCGCGCGAGCCGGTAATGCTGCAGACCATCGTCGCTGACGATCACGTCGACGTCGCGATGCGCGGCGCACAGCGCCTGCGCGGCCGCCACGCGATCCGGGCAGACCCACACCGGCGCGCTCGTGCGGCGCGCGATCAGCAGCGGCTCGTCGCCGCCGACGCTTGCGGAAGAGCCCGGCGTGACGGGTGTCGGTGTGCTCACGCGTGCGCCGTAGCCGCGCGAGACGACGCCGGGCGTGAAGCCCGCGGCGCGCAACGCCTCGACGAGCGCGATCACGGTCGGCGTCTTGCCGGTGCCGCCGACCGTGACGTTGCCGACCACGACCACCGGCACGCCAACGCGCACCGTTTTTAACCAGCCGAGCGAGAAGGCGGCACGGCGCGCAGCCGCGATCGCGCCGAACACGCAGGCGAACGGCGTGAGCGCCCATGCGAGCGGTCCGCGCTGCTGCCACTCGCGCGCGAGGCGCGCTTCGAGACGGTCGTTGAGTTCGCTCATGAGCCAGTGACGGACACGGCTTGCGCGCCGTACGCCGGACGAGGGCGGCGCGGCGACGCGAAGGCGTCATGCGCAATACGCGGGGTCTGCATCAACGCGGTTCTCCGGGCAATCGTGGTGAGGCGAAAAATGACGTGGCGGCAAGCGGCGTCTGTCGTGTCGTGTCGTGACGGCACGCCGCGACGGCCGGCATCGCCGCGTTCGCGGCGGGTTCGGCATGCCGCCGAACCCGCCACTCTAGCGCGCGGGCATCCCGCCCGGCAAGTCGCGCGGCGCGTGTTAAGCGTCTGCTCACGTCTTCTGCCGCGATCCGCAGCCTGTGGATAACTTTGTGGAGAACCAGCCTGCCGATTCGTGGAAAGCGCCGCTCCGTGCGCTCCGGATCGGCCTGCCCGGTCTTTATTGAGATATAAACGCCATATAAATCAATAGCATGCCTCGAATTCACATGTTGTGAAGAGGGTTCTGGCGGAATTCGTCAGGCCATTCCCGCCATGTGGACACTTTTAACAGTTTGGCGATCAGGCTGGACGCCGATGGCCGCTCGGTCTATCGTCTGTCCGGCCAGTCCTACTTATTCCTCGCATGAATTCCGAAAGCCCCTTTTCCTCGCCGGCGATGCCCGGCGGCGAGGTCGTCGTTGCCGTGTCCGCGCTCAATCGTGCGATCGGCACGATGCTCGAACGCTCGTTTCCGCTGGTCTGGGTGGCGGGCGAAGTGTCAAATTTCACGCGCGCCGCGAGCGGTCATTGGTATTTCTCGATCAAGGACGCGCAGGCGCAAATGCGCTGTGTGATGTTCCGCGGCCGCGCGCAGTACGCCGAATTCACGCCGCGCGAAGGCGACCGTATCGAGGTGCGCGCGCTCGTCACGATGTACGAGCCGCGCGGCGAGTTGCAACTGAACGTGGAAGCGGTGCGCCGCACGGGCCAGGGGCGTCTCTACGAAGCGTTTTTGCGGCTGAAGGCGCAGCTCGAAGCCGAGGGCCTCTTTGCGGCCGAACGCAAGCGCGCGTTGCCGGCGCATCCGCGCGCGATCGGCATCGTCACGTCGTTGCAGGCCGCCGCGCTGCGCGACGTGCTGACCACGCTGTCGCGCCGCGCGCCGCATATTCCGGTGATCGTTTATCCGGCGCCGGTGCAGGGCGCGGGCGTCAGCGCGAAGCTTGCCGCGATGGTCGAGGCGGCCGGCGCGCGGCGCGAGGTCGACGTGCTGATCGTGTGCCGCGGCGGCGGGTCGATCGAAGACCTGTGGGCCTTCAACGAAGAAGTGCTCGCGCGCGCGATCGCGGAAAGCGTGATTCCCGTGGTGAGCGGGGTCGGTCACGAAACCGATTTCACGATTGCCGATTTCGCCGCCGACGTGCGCGCGCCGACGCCGACCGGTGCCGCCGAACTCGTGAGTCCGCAGCGTGTGCTGCTGCTGCGCGAACTCGATCATCGGCATGCGACGCTCGCGCGCGCGTTCGGCCGCATGATGGAGCGGCGCTCGCAGCAGCTCGACTGGCTCTCGCGCCGGCTTGTGTCGCCGGCCGAACGGCTTGCGCGGCAGCGCGTGCATCTGCGGCAGTTGAGCGCGAGGCTTGCGTCGGCGGGTGCGCGTCCGGTGCGCGATGCGCGCGCGCGGTTTTCGCTGTTGCAGATGCGCTGGCAGCGCTGGCGTCCCGATCTCGCGGCCGAGCGCGTGCGGCTTGGCAATCTCGCGCAACGTTTGCACACGGCATGGTTACGCCAGCATGAACGTCAGCTTGCGCGGATCGATACGCTCGCCGCGCGGCTCGAAGTGCTGAGCCCGCAGCGCACGCTCGAACGCGGTTATGCGGCCGTGCTCGACGCGCAGAGCGGCCGCGCGATTCGCGCGCCGTCTTCGTTGAAACCGGGGCGGCGTTTGACGATGCATCTCGCCGAAGGCTCGGCCGACATCGCGCTCGCCGATGTGCAGGCGCGTCTTGACGATGGCTTCTGATGTTTCACCCATGGGCGCGTGTCGCATCTTTTTTTGCTTTCCGGAAAGCAGGCACGCGCCGTGCGCATTCGCTGAGAAGGCTTTGCGCGCGGCATCTTCGGCATGCCCGGCATAAAGTCCGTTGGTTTGCGGGGTTATTCCAACTCGCCTACAATCGAGTGCTCGATAGCGTCATCCGCAGACTCCCCCCACAACAGATACAGACAGAAGGAAAGCACCATGGAACATACGCTCCCGCCGCTGCCGTTCGCGAAAAACGCGCTCGCACCGCATATGTCGGAAGAGACGCTCGAGTTTCACTATGGCAAGCATCACCAGACCTATGTGACCAACCTGAACAATCTGATCAAGGGCACGGAGTTCGAAAACCTGTCGCTCGAAGAGATCGTCAAGAAGTCGTCGGGCGGCATCTTCAACAACTCGGCGCAAATCTGGAATCACACGTTTTTCTGGAACAGCCTGTCGCCGCAAGGTGGCGGTGCGCCGACCGGTGCGCTCGCTGACGCGATCAACGCGAAGTGGGGGTCGTTCGACAAGTTCAAGGAAGAATTCACGAAGACCGCAGTCGGCACGTTCGGCTCGGGCTGGGCATGGCTCGTGAAGAAGGCTGACGGTTCGCTCGACCTCGTGTCGACCAGCAACGCCGCAACGCCGCTCACCACCGACGCAAAGCCGCTGCTGACGATCGACGTGTGGGAACACGCTTACTACATCGACTATCGTAACGCGCGTCCGAAGTTCGTCGAAGCATTCTGGAACATCGCCAACTGGGACTTCGCAGCGAAAAACTTCGCGTGAGATTGCCGGTTGCCGTGATCTGCCGTGCTTTCGTGGCACGAAGATCGCGATAGTCAAAACTGACTGTCGCGGTAGCGATGAGCGCGGTAGCGAATCAAGAAAGCCCTCCTGTGCGAGGGCTTTCTGTTTTTTTGCGGCGTGGTTTGGGGTTCTGCTTCGACAACGGCTGAATCGGCACGTCCTGTTATGTTGCCGGCGTGTGTCTTTTCCGCTGTTTTTGCGTAGAACATGGTTACAGTTGGTAACCGCGGTTTTGTGCTGACGACGTGAAATGGACGCGGAGAAGCGCTTGCGTTGCGTTGAGCCGCGCGCTGTTAACGAGGTGCTTGCCAGCCGCCTGTTAGCGGTTTTTTAGCCGCCCGAATCGGAGCTGCCCGACATCTGCCGATGCCGATGACCCCGGCCGCTACCCGTCGACGTTACCGAACTGGCTGGCGCGGGCGGTGGCGGCGGATGATTGATGTATTGAAAATTCTGCGCAATGGCGGCACTTGAAAACGTCGTGGCCGGTTGCTGAGGCGCGCTATCAGGCGCGCCCGGCGTGGACTGGGCGAAGGCGGGCGCCGCCCATGCGACGCAAGCTGCGCTCGCGGCAAGAATGAGCCGGTTCATTGAGGTATCCTTTGTTTCGACACGATGGGTGACCGCGTTGCCGTGCGAGCGTGCGGCGGGGTTCGTTTGACGCGAGTGTAGGCCGGTGCCCCGCATAATTTGATTGCCGATGCGCTTACAAGCATTACCTGCCATGACGCGCGCGATCATCGTGTTTTCGCGATGCGCACACCCAACCGGCGTGGCGCGGCGAAAAACTTTCTGTAACGAAGCAGTAACCACGGAATTTGGCGATTAGCCTAACGTTTGAATTCCAATTTCCTGAAGTGCACTACCATGACTTCCAACAATAAATCGATCGGCCTGGCCATCCCGGCGGCCGTTATCGCACTCGTACTCGGCGGTTGCGCCGTGGTACCACCGAGCGGTCCTAGCGTGGTCGCGCTGCCGCGTAGCGGCCAACCGCTCCAGCAGTTCCAGCAGGACGACTACGCATGCCGTGATTACGCGAATCGCTCAATCAATCCATCCGGCGCGGCGCAGGCTGCTACGACGAATGGCGTGAACAGCGCGGCGCTGGGCACGCTTGGCGGCGCGGCGATCGGCGCGCTGCTTGGCGCGGCGGCGGGCAATGCCGGCGCTGGCGCGGCGATCGGCGCGGGCAGTGGCTTGCTGATCGGCGGCGCGAACGGCGCGAATAGCGCCCAGTATTCGGCGGCCGGTCTGCAGGCGAGTTACGACGCGGCGTACGTCCAATGCATGACCTCCAAGGGCGACACGATTGCGCAACCGCAGCCGTACTATGCAGCGCCGCAACCGGTGTATGTCGCGCCTCGTCCTTATTACGCACCGCCTCCGGTCATGTATTCGCCTTATCCGTACTATTGAGCATCGGAGCCCATGGGCGGTCAATCTGTGTGGATGGGCCTTGGTGTTCAGCGTTGCCGGGAGGTCGGGTCTTTTCGAGCAGGTGAGCGGGTTTGCCGGTTGCCGTAAAGATTTTATTGCTGGCGGAAACGTGCGAAATGAGGTCGGCGAGTTCCTGGCGAAGGCCGTGGGCTTGGATGGGATCGCGGTGAGCTATCGCCTGACATATCGCGGTATGTCAGGCGATATTGTTTTGCGGTCCTGCATGACTGGCAAGGTTATTGCCTTTTGACGGGTTATTGGGTCGTTGAGCCTTTCGGCCGTCGTGATTCGATACGCAGGGCAGGGCGGGCACTTTGGGTGGTACGAGCGGGTACGCGGACGCGTGCATGGCAAACCGTGTACCTGCTCAGCGACTGGGAGCGGATATGCCGTGGTGGTTTATTCCGTGCTCTCCGGCTTGTCCGCCGTTGTTGCCTTACGCGGACGACGGCCGCGTGCTGTTGTCTTGCGAGCCGTTTTCCTCGCAGCCACAGGCGCTTCTCCCTCGCTTCCCGGCGACGCAGAGGTCTCGGTCGGTGCGGCGATCTCGGGCACCTCGTCGATCGGTCGCGGCGTGCTCTTCTTCACCTTCTTCGCAGTTGTCTTGCGTGACGCGCGTTTTTTCGCGTTCTGTGGACGTTCGGGTTGGTCACCTTCGTCTTCCTGAGTGCTTTCGCCGCCAGTGACAGATTCCGTGCTCGCGTGTTCCGATGCTACCGAGGGCGTTTCGGGCTGCATTGCCGCGATTGCCACGAACTCGTTGGCGGACGGCAGCTGCTCATGCGTCTTGTCTTCCTGCGGCTCGGTGAGGATCACCAACTCGGTGACGGCCGGCCCGACCGCAGCGGATTCCTCAGAAACAACTTCTTGCTGGCCGCGACCCGCTTTGCGTTTGTTGCGGTCTTTGCGACGTGATTCGTGCTTGCCACCCGGTTCGCCAGTGTTGGTTTCCGCCGTCTGCGCCTTATAGGAGTGCTCAGCCGGCTCAGCTTCAACCGCCTCGCTCACGGTTTCCCCCGCGACAGTCGCTGCGGCGCTTCGATACACGTACGCGCCCGACTTCTCATCGCGGCCGAATTCAAGCAGCCCACGTGCCTGTGCTTCTTCCAGCAGATTGCCGAAAGCGCGAAAACCGTAGTACGTCTCGTTGAAATCCGGTTTGCGCCGCTTGATGGCGTTTTTCAGCACGGACGCCCAGATCTTGCCGCTGTCGCCTCGTTCGGAAGCGAGCGCATCGAAGGTTTGCACCGCAATTTCGACCGCCTTGCTGCGGCGTTTTTCCAGATCTTCCTTAGGTCGGGCTTTGTCCTCATCGGGCGCGCGTTTGGCGGTCTGCTGAGCACTCTGCTGCGGGCGCGACGATTCACGTCTTGCGACGGAGCGCTGGCTTTCACGCACGAGGTCGTCGTAAAAAAAGAACTCGTCGCAATTGGCAATCAGCAGATCCGATGTGGACTGCTGCACACCGACGCCGATCACCTGCTTGGCGTTCTCGCGCAGCTTCGACACCAATGGCGAAAAATCCGAATCGCCGCTGATGATGACGAACGTATTGACGTGCGATTTCGTGTAGCAGAGATCGAGTGCGTCGACCACGAGCCGGATGTCCGCGGAATTCTTGCCCGATTGACGCACGTGCGGGATCTCGATCAATTCGAAATTGGCTTCGTGCATCGCTCCTTTGAAACTCTTGTAGCGGTCCCAGTCGCAATAGGCTTTCTTGACGACGATGCTGCCTTTGAGCAGCAGGCGTTCGAGCACCAGCTTGATGTCGAATTTGTCGTACTTCGCGTCGCGCACGCCGAGCGCGACATTTTCGAAGTCGCAAAATAGCGCCATGCTGACGTTTTCGTTGGATGACGCCATGTATCTCTCCATTGAAGCGATCGTCGCAGTCGACGAATCGCGACATGATAGCGATTCCAGCGAAGGTGGGCAGCTTTTGTGGTCTGGTCGCACCGATTCGGGTAAAAAAAGCGCTTTGGGTCGCTACAAACGGCCGTTACCAATCAGTCCCGCTAAATGTTTTCGCTCTGAGTCGTGCCGCTCTGCGCATGCCTTGGCCCGCGAGTTTCCAGCACTTCATCGATTAATCCATATTGCCTCGCCTCGAGTGCCGACATGAAGTTGTCACGGTCGGTGTCGCGCGCGATTTCTTCGATGCTGCGGCCAGTGCGTTCCGCCATCATCGCGTTGAGGCGCGCGCGCGAATACAGCACCTCCTTTGCCTGAATCTCGATGTCCGCCGCGGTGCCCTGGCCGCCGCCGGACGGCTGGTGAATCATGATGCGCGCGTTCGGCAGCGCGTACCGCTTGCCACGTTGCCCCGCAGTGAGCAGGAACGTTCCCATGCTTGCGGTGAAGCCCGTGCACAGGGTCGAGACCGCGGGCTTGATGAACTGCATCGTGTCGTAAATCGCGAGACCGTCGTACACCGAACCGCCCGGCGAGTTGATGTAAAAAGAAATATCCTTGTCAGGGTTCTCGGATTCCAGAAACAGCAACTGCGCGACGATCAGACTGGCCGATTGCTCGTTCACCGGCCCGACCAGAAACACAATGCGCTCGCGCAGCAGACGGGAGTAAATATCGTACGCGCGTTCGCCGCGGCCGGACTGTTCGATTACCGTTGGCACGAGACTGGAAGCGGATGGGGGGCTGGAAGGCATGGAGTCCTCGTTACGCGTGACGTGACACATGGGTGGCGCCAGTGGTGAGTAGATGCGTGGGCGACGCTGGTTTGGAAACCGCGCGCTTCATGCACCGGTTGTTGCTCATATGACGAAGCGGCGACCCGCCGTGTGACAGGAATTTTTTTGTATGCCGCTGTCACATCGTCGAGCGCCCGGACGTCAAGCAAGGAATACCGGCGATGGCGAGCGTCCCTCGCAACGCCGCAGGCACACTTTTTCACCACGCACGAACTGGAGGTCACGCATGACGGAACAGGGAATCGACAAGGCATCCAGTTTCGAGGCCGCGCGCGCCCGTCTGCTCGCGCTCGCGTACCGGATGCTGGGCAGTCGGGCGGAAGCGGAAGACTTGGTGCAGGACGCCTGGCTCAAATGGCATCTGGCCGATACGCAAGCGGTGCAAACACCGGTCGCTTGGCTCACCACGCTGACCACGCGCATGGCGATCGACCGCTTTCGGCAGGTGCAGCGGGAGCGCGCATCGCAAACCACCGGCTGGCTGCCGGAGCCGTGGCTCGACGAAGTCGCGCCATCCGCGGAGGAACTGGCGCTACGCACGGCAGACATGTCATATGGCGTGATGCTGCTGCTCGAACATCTGAAGCCGGAGGAGCGCGCAGCGTTCGTGCTGCACGAAGCCTTCGATTGCGACTATGCGGAGATCGCCTCGATTCTCGAACGCACACCGACCGCTTGCCGGCAGATCGTCCATCGGGCCAAGGCGCGGCTACAACGTGCCGGCGCACCGCTCAAGCGGCACGATCCGGCGTTGCATGGGCAGATCGTCGAGCGTTTGCGCGTGGCGCTGGAAATGCAGGACCGGGCGGGTCTGCTGCGGCTCTTTAGCGACGCGCCTGAAGTGATGAGCGACGCCCCCTTGTGCGTTCCGCAGAATGCGCCTGTGCATGCCGCGCTGAGCGAGCCAGTTCCGGCACCGGCGCGTGAACCCGTGCGTGCAGGCGAGCCGGCGCCCACCGACTGGATGAACGCGATAACCTCGCTTGCGCAGCAGGCGACCAATGCCGAGGTGGTATCGATGCAAGGGGCCGTGTGTATCGCGCTGTTCTGCGAGGGCGACGTCGTTGGAGTCATCGACGTGCTGACGGACGGCGCAACGGACAGTTCGGCGAGGATCGTCTCGTTGCGCATCGTGACCAGCGCCGCGCGTCTGGAGGCCGCTAACCGTATGCTGGGCCGGGAGGCGGTCAAGGAACTGCTTGCCCGGATTCAGCAGCGTCCGGGGGCTTTAGCTCCGGTGAGCCGCAATTTCCCAATTGATGTCGACGCATAGCACCTGCGTGCCGTGTGGCGTATGGGCAGCAATCGAGGCAGTGACGCACAGGTGCGCTTCGTTGATCGACAGATACGGCGGCGTCAGATGCACCTGACCGGGTTGACGCATCGCCTGAATAAAGTACGGGCGTCGCTCCCAGCTTGCGCCTTCTGAATGCAGCAGCGGGCGGAAGCGCTTGGCGCGTTGCGACGTGCGGCCCGGTGGCAACACGTTGTCGCCAATCTGCCGGCCCGAACCGTCCAGCACGAAGCAGCGAGCCGTTTCGTCAAGTGCGAGCAGCGGCGCGGTGGCTTCGTCGAGCGACTCTCCGGCAACCAATTGCGCGGCGGCCGTCTCCAGCGCGGCGGCATAGGGCGCGAGCCGCTCGGACTGAGCCTTCTCGCGCGTTGCAACCCGTTGGCGCAGCGCGGCGGAGAGCGTATCCATGAGGCCTGCTGCGGCTTGCGGCTTGACCGGTTCGACACTTGGGCCCGCGAAAAAAGCGCCCTGGACGAAGTCCACGTTGCATTCCAGCGCGATCAGGGCATCACGCTCGGTGCTCAGGCCGCCCATCAGCACCAGTTGCCCCGATTCGTGCAGCAGCGAGACGAGGCCCGGCAGTACGCGTTCGATATGCGAGTGTTCGCTGGCTTGCGCGAGGATGCAGCGGTCGAGTGTGACGATGTCCGGTCGCAGATTCCACACGCGGTCGATATTCGAATGCTTCACGCCGAAGCCGTCGAGCGCAATCAGGAAGCCGGATTTACGCAGTACGTCGATGATTTCGGTAAAGCGCGTGGTTTCACCGCCCGCCTGCTCGGGCACTTCGAGCACCACGCGTTGTGGCGGCAAACCAAGTGTTTTCAGGCTGGCAAGCAGCGCGTCACCGTAGCTGGTGTCCATCAGCGCGGCCGGATGCAGACTCAGGAAGAGCCATTCGTCGTGACTGTCGAACGCGTTGAAATTGCCGAGATGCAGCGACTCAGCCAGGCGCCCGAGTTCAAGCAGGTCGCCGCGGCGCGCGGCTTGCGTGAAAACTTCGTGGGAGGGCACGTGCTGAGCATGTTCGTCGTGAGCGCGCAGCGAGGCGTGATACCCGATTGCACGTCGGTGCGACACCGAAAAAACGGGCTGAAACACACTGAAAACGGTGTATCCGCCATACAGAACGGTACGCCGGGAGCCTTCGTCGCCGGCCATCGGGCGGGGTGGCTGAAAGCCGGGAGGATCGAGTTCGATCATGCTCATCATGTCAGTCGTGTGGAAGTGGCGGCGCTTGCAGGCTCGGCACGAGTTCGCACGCGCAGATACGAAAGTTTACAGGATAGGCCAGCAAGAACTATGCGCGTGCACAAACACTGCGTGGGCGTCCAGCCACCATGCTCCGACTCGACCTTCGAGGCCACAATTGTGCGCCCGCTCAAGCGTGAAGGCGATGATTCGCACTTCGCTGGTGCGCGGCGCGCCCTGTTGCAGGTCGGCAGCGCTCGTCGATGGCCCGTGTCGCGGGCCGCTCGAGAAGGCGCTTTACCTCGTCGCAACGGGTCCGGCGATCGGCCTCGCGCCCGGTCCAGCGTTCAGTTCAACGATCAGGCCCGTTCTGACGGATCGGTTTTTTTCGCGGGAGTGCGAATGTCCGGCGCCAACTGCGCGAAGATCCATGACGAACAAGCGGTAATGATGCCGACGCAGAGGAACGTGGCATGAAACGCGGGCAGCGAATTGGCTGCGGTCACGCGCTGCATGATGCCGGTGAAGGTCGCGAGCAACGCGCCGGCCACCGTTACGCCGAGGCTCATCGAGAGCATCTGTACCAGCGAGAACAGGCTGTTGCCACTGCTTGCGCCGCCAGTGCCGAGGTCCTTCAGCGTCAACGTATTCATGGCGGTGAACTGCATGGAGTTGACGCCGCCGAAAATCGCGAGTTGCACGAGCCGCAGCCACAGTGGCTGACTCGCGCTCGTGAGCGCAAAACTCGCCATCATCAGGCCGACCAGGATTGTGTTGGTCATCAGCACGCTTCGGTAGCTGTACCTGACAATCAGCTTCGTCACGAGACGCTTGGATACCATGCCCGCAGCCGCGACGGGCAGCATCATGAGGCCGGCTTCGAAGGCGCTATAGCCGAGACTCACCTGCAGCAACAGGGGAATCAGGTAGGGCATCGAGCCGCTGCCGATCCGCGCGAACAGGTTGCCGAGCAGGCCGACGCTGAAAGTGTGGATCTTGAACAGATCGAGCGGGAAGATTGGCGCCGGCTCGCGCACCGCGTGCAAACCATAGGCGACGAAGCAGGCGAGGCTCAGAATCAGCAGAACCAGCACCGTGGCGTGCTGAATGCCGAATTCGGTACGGCCGTCGAGCGCGAAAGAAATCGCCACCATGCCGACAATCAGAAACAGGTAACCCTGTATATCGAACTTGCCGGTGTCTTCGTTGCGACTATCCGGCATGAAGATAAACGTCGCAATGCAGCCCACGATACCGACCGGCACGTTGATCAGAAAGATCCAGTGCCACGATGCGATCTTGACGAGCCAGCCGCCAAGCGTTGGCCCGATCAGCGGCCCGATCAGGCCTGGAATCGCCACGAACGACAACGCCGGCAGGTAGCGTTCCGCCGGAAAAGTGCGCAGCACGGCGAGTCGTCCCACTGGCAGCAGCATCGCGCCGCCCACGCCCTGCAGAACGCGGTAGATCACCAGTTGATTCAGCGTATGCGCGTTCGCGCACAGCAGCGAGCCGACCGCGAACACGAGGATCGCGCTGAAGAACACGCGGCGCGTGCCGAGCTTGTCGGCGAGCCAGCCGGACACGGGAATCATCACCGCCATCGTCAACGAATAGGCGATCACCACCGATTGCATGCGCAGCGGCAACTCGCCGAGGCTTGTCGCCATCGCGGGGAGCGCGGTGTTGACGATCGTCGAGTCGAGCGTCTGCATGAAGAAGCCGGTGGCGACGAGCCACAGCATGACGGTGAGCGAACGGGCCGAAGGGGTCGGGGCCGTGTCGCTGGCGAGGGCGGGCGGAGTCGGCGTCATGGGCATGGAGGGCGGCTTGGCACGCAGGGACGGGCTGGGAGTCGCTATTTTATGGAAAAGCGTGGCCTGGCGCAGCCATTTACGGGGGCGGGTGCATGGGGCGGCTTGCCTGCCCTGCCTTCAGTCGTCCGGCGTCAGCTTCGCGGCCGCGCGGAAAAACGCCAACGCGCGCGGATCGTTTCCGAATGCCACATGAATCCGCGTCCACGGGCTCGGCTCCTGGTTTGGCCGGAAGTGGTGGCCCGGCGCGACCGTCACCCCGAACGGGGCGCCGCATTCCACGAGCCGCTCGGCGTTGGCGACGTGCGGCACGCGTGCCCAGACGAATTTGCCGCCCGCCGGTTTCTCGAAAATTTCCCAGCCGGCGTCCTCGAGCGTCTGGATAGTCGAGCCGAGCGCGTCGCGCATCTGGCGGCGCAGACGTTCGAGGTATTTACGATACGCGCCGCGCTCCAGCATCGATACCGCGACCGCTTCGGCAAAGCGCGAGCCGCCGATGCTCGTCAGCATCTTGATATCGACGAGGTCCTTGATGATCGCGTGGCTTGCCACCACGCAGCCGATTCGCAGCGACGACGACAGTGTCTTCGACAGTCCGCCCACGTAAATCACCTGTTCGAGCTGATCGAGCGTGGCGAGGCGGTCGCTGGGATCGGTCTGGAAGTCGGCGTAGATATCGTCTTCGATAATCGCGAAGCGATGCTCGCGCGCCATTTGCAGGAGCCGGAACGCGACCTGCGGCACTACCGTGGTGCCGGTCGGGTTATGGAACACGGTGTTGATCAGCAGCAGCTTCGGCCGGTGCAGCTTGAGCTGCGCTTCCATCGCGTCGAGATCGAGTCCGTTGTGGACGCGGGCAATGCCGACCAGCCTGACGCCATGCAGCTTCAGCAGGCCGTACAGGTTGTAGTAGCCGGGGTCTTCCACAAAGATCGTATCGCCGGCCTTCAGCATGTAGCGCATCAGCAGATCGAACGCCTGGCTCGCGCCGTTGGTGATGAGAATTTGCGACACTTCGGCGTGGATGCCCAACTGCGCGATGCGGGTGCGCAGATGCTCGCGCAGGAGCGGGTTGCCGAGCGGTGTCGCGTAATCGACCATGCTCGCCGGATCGGTGCGCGACACGTGGCGGATCGCCTGGGCGATGCCGTCCATATCGCGCCAGCTTTCCGGAATAAAGCCGCTGCCGAGCTTCAGCGTTTCGCCCGGATGGCTGAACTGCTGCAGCAGGTGGTCCGATTCATCCTCGGCGCGGCGTGGGTCCGAGGCGCCTGTGCAGAGCGTGCCCGCCGGTTGACGATTGGCGACGTAGAAGCCGGAGCCGTGACGCGAGTCGACATAGCCGAGCGACACCAGCCGGTCGTAAGCCTCGATTACCGGAAAGCGGCTTACGCCGAAGTCGGCGGCGAACTGGCGAATCGACGGCAATTTCGAACCGGGGTGCGCGTTGCGCGAGCGAATCCAGGCGGTGACGCCCGCGACGATCTGTTCGGTTAGCGGCACGCCGTTGTCCCGATCGAGCTGGATATCGAGCTTCATACCGTGGTCTCCTCCGCGGGCCGGCGAGCCGAAATTGCCACTCACGTCGAGCCAATCAGGCCAACTGTCCGGTTTTTTAACTGAACAGTTCCGATGAAAGTGTTCGGAACTGTGCATGGGTCTCCGATCATCGCACGTCAATAATCGGTACAACAGAAAAGTTTTTTTAGGAGAACGGCGATGCGTGAAGTCCGGATTTTCGAACTCGAACATGGCGAGCCCGCGGCGGCCTGGCGTGTCGCGCGTCCGTCGATATTCAAGGTGATCTCGGGCGAGGTCTGGTTGACAGTCGAGGGCGAGCACGAGGATCACTGGCTGGCGATGGGCGAGTCGATCGAACTGCCGCGCGGCGCGGTCGCGTGGATCAGCGCCGGGCAGGCGGGGGCGCGTTTTGCGCTCGCGAGCGGTTCCGAGCACGCGGTGCCGAAGCCACTATTCGGCCGGCCGATGCTGGCCTGGCTGACACGCCGCCCGAGCGTGGTCTGAAGCCGTTCCACGAGCGGTGGTTGGCGCGCGTTTAGCCCATGCCCGTTCGTGGTAGCGCGCGGAACCTCAAGAGACGAGGGGATCGGCGCATCCGCACCTGAGTCTCGCCGCGTGCTCCAGCTCAGCAGCCCATGCACCCATCGCCGCGAATCACCTGTCCACCTCATATTCCCCGATATACCGTGCGCGCGGCCGGATCAACCGTCCGTCGCGTGCCTGTTCCATCGCATGAGCAATCCAGCCGACCACGCGCCCGACCGCGAATAGCGTGAACGCCGCGCCGGCCGGCAAGCCGAGCACCCGCTCGATCGCGGCCAATGCAAAATCGACAGTCGGCTCGGCGCCGGTCGTGTCGCGCACCGCGCGCGCGAGCCTCAGCACATTGTCGAGCGATGAGCGGCTGGGCGCACGGTCGGCGAGCATCGTCAACAGTAATCGCGCGCGCGGATCGCCATCTGGATAAAGCGGATGACCGAAGCCCGACAGCAGCGGACCCTGCGCGCCTTGTTCGGAATGCGCGAGACGGTTCGCGAGGTAGCGGTCCAGATCGGGCGCGCGCGCCGCTTCTTCGAGCAGTGCGGCGATGCGCACCGTTTCCCCGCCGTGACGCGGACCGGCCAGCGCCGCGAGTCCGCCCGCCACCGCGCCGAACAGGTGCGTCCCCGTCGAGGTGATGCAGCGGACCGTAAACGTCGACGCGTTGAGTTCGTGATCCGCACAGGCGACCAGCGCCGCGCGCAGCAGTGCGCTCTGTGGCCGGTTGCGGACCTGCCACGCGGCGGCGAGTTGCCGGTGCAGCGGCTCGTTCGACGGCGCCGCCGGCAGCATCGCCGCAGCCAGCAGCCGCATGACGGCGCATGCGGTGTCGAGTTGCGCGTCGCGGCCGAGCGCCCACACGCGTGGCATCTGCGCCGCGGCGGCCGGGCGTCGGGGCGGGAAAGAAGGCGTCCCTATCGTGAGATGTCGTTGGCTGCCGCTCCTGTTCCACAGTACA
>NZ_JAAGPQ010000085.1:0-33661 GCF_017104985.1 Paraburkholderia sp. Ac-20342
GCGCGCGCGCGTCCGGCTAGCAAGGGCGCGTCGCCGAGCACCGTGAACTGCGCGCCGGGCCAGTGCGCCGCCGCCCCGGCCAACGCCTGCGCGGTCAGTTCGGGACCGACGCCGGCGGGCTCGCCGGTCGTGATCGCGATCTGCAGCGGGAGTTGGGCAGACTGGGCGACGCCTGTCATGGTGACGACCTCGCTTACTGCGCGCTCGACATGACCGGTTTCACTTCCACGTAAGCCGTGTCGCGCAATTCGCGCAGCCAGTCGGCGTAGGCCTGTTCCGCCTTGCGCTGGCCGATCGCCTGGCGCGCGAGATCCATCTGCTGCGAGACCGAGCCTTCCGCATCGCGGCGGCCCAGCACCTGGATCAGGTGGTAGCCGTATTCGCTGCGCACCGGCTCGCTGATCTGGCCGTCCTGCAGCGAGTTCATCGCGCGCTCGAATTCCGGCACCGTCTCGCCCGGGCTGATCCAGCCGAGGTCGCCGCCCTGCGAGGCGGAACCGTCCTGCGAGTAGGTGCGCGCGAACTTCGCGAAGTCGCCGCCCGCGACGATCTGGTTGCGGATGTCGAGCAGCTTCTCGCGCGCCTGCGGCTCCGAGATGCCGTCGCCGACGCGCAGCAGGATGTGGCGCACGTGCGTCTGCACGAGCTTCGGCGCGTCCGCCGTGGTGCCCTGGCCGGCGCGGCGCTCGACGAGGCGCACGATCTCGAAGCCGTCGTTGGTGCGGATCACCTGCGGGTCGACCTCGCCCGGGCGCAGCGTTGCCGCGGCCGTGACGAACTCGGGCGGCAGCTTCGACGGCGCGAGGAAACCGAGGTCGCCGCCGTTCTTCGCCGCATCCGGCGCCTGCGAATTGGCCTTCGCGAGCTTTTCGAAGTTCGCGCCGCCCTTCGCTTCGGCGAGCAGCGCGTCAGCCTTCTTCTGCGCCGCTTCGATGTCGGTCTCCGACGCGTTCAGCGGCGCCTTCAGGAAAATGTGCTGGATGTGCAGATCGTTCGTCTGCCCGGCGTTCGGACCGCGCTGGCTCGCGATGTAGTTCACGACCTCGGCGTCCGTCACCGTGATCTTGCTGTCCACTTCCTTTTCGCGCAGACGCGAGAGCGTCAGCTCGGTGCGCGCGTCGCTCATGAAGGTGGTCCAGGGCACGCCTTCCGACTCGATGCGCGCGCGATACACCGCGAGCGTCATGTTGTTGGCCTGCGCGAGACGTTCGAGCGTGTGCTGCACGGCCGCGTCGTCGACGGTGATGCCGTCTTCCTTGGCTTTCTGCAGCTGGATGCGCTCCAGCACCATCTGCGTGAGCACCTGCTGGCGCAACTGCTCCATCGGCGGAACCGGCGCGTTCTGCTGGTTCAGCCGGCGCGTGATGAGGCCCATGCGTTCGTCGAGCTCACGCTGCGTGATGACGCCGTTGTTGACCACCGCGGCGATCGTGTCGACCGTCTGGCCGCCACTGTCGCTCAATGCCTGCGCCTGCGCCGGCGCAACCGGAAGGAAAGACGCCACGGCGACGAGAGCCGCCGCGAGCGTTGCCAAGCGAAGCTGTTTCATGATTGCCACAGATACTCCAATGATGTCGGGCGCTTCGCCCGTCTTTTCGCAAGCCATGAATGACCGGGCGACCGTCATTCGTAGTTGGTGAACCTCGACTCCGGCGGTGGCGGCGGCGGCAACGGTGTGTAACCGGCCACGCTGGTGCGGAACGCGGTCATCAGCCCGTTGTCGACGCTCGACAACCCCTTGAACGTCAACTGCGCCAGAAACCGCGTGCTCGACTGATTCTGCCCCGAGGTGTTCAGGCCGTTCGCATAGCGCTGGATACCGGCGCCGAGCGTCCAGCAGTCCGCGTCGTATTGCAGGCCGATCAGGCCGTCGACGATCCGGTGGCCGCCGAGGTCGTAATTGAAGCGGCCGACCCCGTACACCCGATGCGACAGAGGCCACTGGCCCGAAATCAGCACCTGATTGATCGGCTCGTTGTCGAGCGTGGTGTTGGCGCGCGTGTAGCGGTACGCGACATTGATCACCTTGCCGCTCGCCGGACTGAACCCGAAGCCGACGCTCGTCTTCGTGAGCTGATTGTTGTCGGCATTATATTGGAACGCAGTTTCCGAAGCGAAACCGGCGCCCAGCTTGACCGACGCGCCCGCGATCAGGTCCGAGTGCGTGGCCTCGGTGCTGGTCTGGCTCGGCTCCAGCGTGACGCGCTGATCCTGGAAGTAATACTGCTGCGCGATCACGAAGCGCGCGCGTTCGTCGCCGGTGGCCGGGTTGATGAAGCGCGTGGTGAGACCGACGGTCAGGCGGTTCGCGTCGGCGATCCGGTCGTTGCCGACGAAGGTGTTCGGCGTGAAGATTTCCGCGAGGCCGAAGTCGGAGTCGGCGGTGTCGAAGAGCGGCGCGTTGTCCTGGTTGCGGTACGGCGTGTACACGTAGTACAGGCGCGGTTCCAGCGTCTGGATGTAGTCCTGCCCGAACACGCGCACCGAGCGCTCGAACGTCAGCCCGGTGTCGAACGTGAAGGTCGGGATCGACTCGGTGAAATTCTTCTGCGCATTCGACACGCCCGACAGGTCGGTGCCGATATTGTTCAGGTTATACGACGCGAAGTGCCACTGGATCTTCGGCGTGACGAAGTAGCCCGGCCCCACCACCGAATACGACAGGTACGGGTTGAACAGCACCCGCTGGCCTTCGGTCACGTCGGCCGTCGTGATGCGGAAGTTCGTGTAGTCGGCCTCGGCGCCGAAGTCGAAGCCGCCGACGTTGTACTTCGCGTACTTCACGTTCAACTGCGGCTCGCGGCCGTACGGCGCGACCGACGGCTGCAGCGTCTGCCAGTGCTGCTCGCGCGCGAGCACGGACCACGGTCCGTTGTTGTAGGTCAACCCGGCTTCCTGCTGGTACAGGAGCTGGGTGCCGTTCATGAACTGGTTGACCGACGACGACAGGTCTTCCGGATACGTGTTGTCCGAAACCTTGTTGTAGTAGATGTAGCCGCCGAACCCGTTGCCGAAGTTCTGGTTGTGCTGGATGTACAGCGCGTAGCGGTTGGTCTTCGTCAGGTGATCGTCAGGCAGGAACTCGCCCGTGATCGAGCCGGAGTACGTCGGCGACAGATAGCGGAACGTGCTCTGCAGTTGCACACCGCGCTTCGAGATCAGGCGCGGCGTGAGCGTCAGGTCGCGATTCGGCGCGATGTTGAAGTAATACGGCACCGACAGTTCGAAGCCGTTCGACGAGCTCAGCGAGAACGTGGGCGGCAGCAGGCCGCTGCGCCGGTCGCCCGAGAGCGGGAACGACAGCCACGGCGAGGCGAACACCGGCACGCCCTGGAAGAACAGCACGCTGTTGTAGGCGACGCCTTCGTCCGCGCCGGTATCGAAATCGAACTCGCTGCCCTTGATGTACCAGGCCGGATTGTCCGTGCACGAGCAGGCCGTGTAGGTGCCCTTCGTGAACACCGAGCGCTCGGCGTCGAGCAGGTCGACGCGCTGCGCGCTGCCCGAGCCGCCCGTCATGTTGAAGTGGTACTTCGGCGCGTTCATGAAGCCTTCGGTCGAATCGACGCGCAGATGCGCCTCGGGCCCGATGAAGGTGTTGCCGGTGTTGACCACGTGGACATTGCCGTAGGCGTCGGCCATGTCCGTGTCCTGATCGTAGTGCAGCGCGTCGGCCTTGATGACGGCCGTGTTGTGGCGCACTTCGGCCGAGCCCTTGGCCGCCAGATCCTGGTCGATCGTGCCGCTCGCCTGGTCGCCGAGCACGAAGGTGGCGGGCCGCTGGCCCGTCTGCAGCGGATGCTCTTCGAGCTGCGGAGCAAGCTGCATGCCCCACGGCGGATCGATCGCCTGCGGCTGCGCAGCTTCCCCCGCCAGCTGGGCGTGCGCCAGCGCGGGCATGAGGCCCGGAACGGCGATCAACGCCGCGACGAGCCGCCTTTTGCGCGGCATGACTGCACAGGAGGAATTGATTTTGGAAAGCTGTCTAGGCGGCATGTATCGTTTGGCAATCGGCCCGTGCCAACGCTTGCGTCATCGCGATCCACCGCCTGCACACCGCGACCGTGACAGTCGGCTGCACGTCAGGATTTACAGGTTGCCGAACGATAGGGCGGGCGGTGGAACGAAACACGCGCAAGCGGGCGTGCGAGTCGCGTCAAAAAAGTCGTGGGGTATTATATGGCAAGACGTTGCCCCCCAGAATTTGCCGCCGCTTTTCATGACGCCGCCTTCGAACCCAGACCTCACCGACTCCCGTCTCCCCCTGCTCAAAGCCTGGCTGCAAAGCCACGCGGCACGCCATGCGCTCGAGCCCGACAGCCTCGTTGCCGCTTCGTCCGACGCCAGTTTCCGGCGCTATTTCCGGCTCGCCGGCAAGGCGGCGCAAGGCAACGGCGCGGCCACGCTGATCGCCGTCGACGCCCCGCCGCCCGAAAAATGCCGCGAGTTCGCGCAGATCGCGCAGTTGCTCGACGCGGCCGGCGTGCACGTGCCGCGCGTGCTCGAAGTCGATTTCGACGCGGGCTTCATGCTCGTCACCGACCTCGGCACCGCCTCGTACCTCGGCGCGCTGACCGGGGCGCAGACGAGCGGCGACGCGCGCGCGGCCCGCGCGCTGATGCGCGACGCGCTCGACGCGCTGATCCGCTGGCAACTGAGCTCGCGCGAAGACGTGCTGCCGCCGTTCGACGAAGCGTTCCTGCGCCGCGAGATGGAGCTCATGCCCGAGTGGTTCATCGGCCGGCACCTCGGCCGCGAGGTCGACGCCGCCACGCGCGCGCTGCTCGATCGCACGTTCGCGCTGCTGATCGCGAGCGCGCGCGCACAGCCGCAAGGCTTCATGCTGCGCGATTTCATGCCGCGCAATCTGATGATCGCCGAGCCCAATCCCGGCGTGCTCGACTTCCAGGACGCCGTGTACGGCCCGCTCACCTACGACGTGGTATCGCTGCTGCGCGACGCCTTCCTCAGCTGGGACGAGGAGTTCGAACTCGACTGCTTCGCGTACTACTGGGAGCGCGCCAAAAAAGCCGGCCTGCCCGTCGATGCCGATTTCGGCGAGTTCTACCGCCAGCTCGAATGGATGGGGCTGCAACGCCACATCAAGGTGCTGGGCCTCTTCTGCCGGATCCACTACCGCGACGGCAAGGCGCATTACATGAACGACCTGCCGCGCTTCATCGGCTATGCACGCAAGGTGGCGGAACGTTACGCGCCGCTGCGCCCGTTCGCGAAACTGCTCGACGACCTCGAAGGCCGCGCGCAGGAAGTCGGCTACACCTTCTGAGCGATGAGCCTCTCCGTGAAGAAAGCGATGATTTTCGCCGCGGGCCGCGGCGAGCGCATGCGCCCGTTGACCGACGCGTGTCCGAAGCCCCTGCTCGAAGCGGGCGGCAAGCCCTTGATCGTATGGCAGATCGAGCGCCTCGCGCGGGCCGGCATCGAGACGATCGTCATCAATCACGCGTGGCTCGGCGCACAGCTCGAAGCCGCGCTCGGCGACGGTTCGCGCTGGCAGATCGAGTTGCGCTATTCGGCCGAACCAGGGGGCGAGGCGCTGGAAACCGCGGGCGGCATCGCCTATGCGCTGCCGCTGCTCGAAGACGGGGGCGCGAGCGAAGTGTTCGTCGCGGTCGCCGGCGACGTGTATGCCGATTTCGATTACACGACGCTTACCGCGCATGCCGAACGCCTGCGCGCGCTGCCCGAGCCGGGCATGCATCTGGTGATGGTGCCGAACCCGCCGTTCCACCCGAACGGCGACTTCGGTTTCGCCGATGGCGTGCTGTCGCTCGATACGCCGCCGCGCCTCACGTTCGGCAGCATCGGGCTCTACGATACGCGCATGTTCCGCGCCCTGCCGCGCGGCACGCGGTGCGCGCTGAGCCCGTATTACCGCGAGACGATCGCGCGCGGCCTCGCGAGCGGCGAGCTGTACGAAGGCTTGTGGGAGAACGTCGGGACCCCGGAACAACTGGCAGCGCTCGATCGGCTGCTGCGGGTGTACTGAGCCGCAGGTGGGTGTACTGAGCCGCAGGCGGGTGCACGGAACCGAAGGCGGACATAGTTGCCCGCCGCGCGAGCCCAGCCCGAAGTAGAGCCCGCTGCCCCGGCAATCACCGCGCGCCGGCGTCCGCTCCGACCTCGCCCTGTTTCAGGTCCGCCCCTTCCACCGCGTCCGGCGTCTGCGCGGCGCGCTGCTGCAACGCCCACATCTGCGCGAAGAGTCCATTTGCGCGCAGCAACTCCGCGTGCGTACCGCGCTCGACAATGCGCCCCTTGTCCATCACGATGATCTGCTGCGCGTGCACGACCGTCGAGAGCCGGTGCGCGATGATGAGCGTGGTGCGCTCCCGCGCGATCTGGTCGAGTTCGTGCTGGATCGCGCGCTCGGAGCGCGAATCGAGCGCGGACGTCGCCTCGTCGAACAGCAGGATCGGCGGATTCTTGAGGACGGTGCGCGCAATCGCGACGCGCTGCTTCTCGCCGCCCGAGAGCTTGAGCCCGCGCTCGCCGACCGGCGTGTCATAGCCCTTCGGCAGACTCTCGATGAACTCGTGGATATGCGCCGCGCGCGCCGCCGCGATCACTTCGTCGCGCGTCGCCGAGGGCCGGCCGTATGCGATGTTGTAGTAGATCGAATCGTTGAACAGCACCGTGTCCTGCGGCACGATGCCGATCGACGCGCGCAGCGAATCCTGCGTGACGTCGCGAATATCCTGCCCGTCGATCACGATCGCGCCGCCCGTCGCGCGGTCGAGATCGTAGAAGCGGAACAGCAGGCGCGCGAGCGTCGACTTGCCCGAGCCGCTATGGCCGACCACCGCCGTCGTCGTGCCGGCGGCGATCGTGAAGCTCACGTCGTGCAGAATCGGCCGCGCGGCCTCGTACGCGAAGCTCACGTGCTCGAAGCGCACCTGCGCGCCGGCCACGGCGAGCGGCGCCGCCGCGGGCGCGTCGGGCACCTCCCGGGGCGCGCCGAGCAGCGAGAACATGCGGTCCATGTCGGTCAGGCTCTGCTTCAGTTCGCGATACACGACACCGAGAAAATTGAGCGGAATATAGAGCTGCAACATGAACGTGTTGATGAGCACGAGATCGCCGAGCGTGAGGCGCCCGGCCATTACGCCCTGGGTCGCGCGCCACAGGATGAACACGAGCCCCGTGCCGATGATCGCCTGCTGCCCGAAGTTCAGCGCCGACAGCGAGCGCTGCGACTTGATCGCCGCCGCGCGATAGCGCTTGAGGTTTTCGTCGTAACGATTCGCCTCCCACTCCTCGTTGCCGAAGTACTTGACGGTTTCGTAGTTGAGCAGCGAGTCGATCGCGCGCGAATTCGCCTTCGAATCGAGCTCGTTCATCGTGCGGCGAAAATGCGTGCGCCACTCCGTGACCTTCACCGTGAACACGATGTACACCGCGAGCGCGACGAACGTGACGATCGCGTAATAGGCCTCGTATTTGACGACGAAAAAGCCGAGCACGAGACCGACTTCGACGAGCGTCGGCAGGATGCTGTAGAGCGAATAGGAAATCAGCTGCGTGATGCCGCGCGTGCCGCGCTCGATATCGCGCGACATGCCGCCCGTCTGCCGTTCGAGATGAAAGCGCAACGACAGCGCATGCAGATGGCGGAACACCTTCAGCGCAAGCTGGCGCACCGCGCTTTCGGTCACTTTCGAAAACAGGATCTCGCGCAGCTCGGTGAAAAACGAGGTCGACAGGCGCACCACCGCATACGCGACCACGAGCAGGCCGACGCCGCCGAGCAGCACGATGCCGGGCGCGTCCTGGGCGCGGCCGAGCGCAGTCAGATGCTGCACGGACGCGAGGCTGTCGACGATGCGCTTCATCACGATCGGCACGCCGAGATTGGCGACCTTCGCGCCGATCAGACAGCTCAGCGCGAAGCCGACGCGCCATTTGTAGGTGGCGAGGTACGGCAGCAGCGACAGGATCGTCTGCCAGTCGTTGCGAGGCTGGGTGGAAATCGGCGAGGGTTCGGACGAAGGCGAGCGGCGCATGGGGTCGGCTGGGGAAATAGGTGGAACTGCCGGAGCGCGCGGCGACGCGTGAGGTTCGCACCGCACATGACCCGGGCGAGCCGGCCGCAGCGCCCGATCCTGCCTGTGACGCTTCGGGCGGCTCGCGCTTCGCTGCGCTGGGCGCTTTCCCGTACAATTCCTGATCTTCGCATTGTCGCAGAAGCCGGCTGGCGCCGCTTTTCATGGGCCGCGGGCGTCACGCCCCGGCCGGCCGCCCGGGGCCCACGGTCAAGGCGCTCCAGCCCATACGCCGATACGCGTGAACACGTTTCCCAAGGATGTCCCGATGACCGATCTTCTGCAACTTCCGTCCAAATCCTGCGCGCTGCGCGTGATGCCGCAGCCGGCGGACGCGAACATCCACGGCGACGTGTTCGGCGGCTGGATCATGGCCCAGGTCGACATTGCCGGCTCGATCCCGGCAAGCCGTCGCGCGAACGGGCGTGTCGCGACAATTGCGGTCAATTCGTTCCTGTTCAAGCAGCCGGTGTTCGTCGGCGATCTGCTGAGCTTTTACGCCGATATCATCAAGACCGGCAACACGTCGGTCACGGTGTCGGTCGAGGTTTACGCGCAGCGCATGAGCCTCGCCCAGGAAGTCGTGAAGGTCACCGAAGCCACCCTGACCTACGTCGCCACCGACAGCAACCGCCGGCCACGCCCGCTGCCCGCGCTCGGCTGAGCCGCCGGCGCCTCAGGCCGTCTCCAGCTCCTTCACCAGTCCGCCGTTCAGCAGCGCCGAAATCGCATCGGTCGACAACGGCTTCGCGAAGTAATAGCCCTGCATTTCGTCGCACTCGCGCTCGCGCAGGAAATCGAGTTGCGCGGACGTCTCCACGCCCTCGGCAATCACCTGCAGCTTCAGCGAATGCGCGAGCGCGATGATCGCCGAGGTGATCGTTTCGTCGTCGCCCGAGACGCCGATGTCCGACACGAACGAGCGGTCGATCTTGAGCCGATCCACCGGGAAGCGCTTCAGGTAGCTCAAGCTCGAATAGCCGGTGCCGAAGTCGTCGATGGCGAGACCGATGCCGAGCGCGTGCAGTTCGTTGAGCATCGACACGGCTTCTTCGGCATTGCGCATGATCGTGCTCTCGGTCAGTTCGAGTTCGAGGTATTTCGGTTCGAGCCCGGTTTCGGCGAGCACCTGCATGACGAGCTTCGCGATGTCGCGCTGCTGGAACACGCGCGCCGACAGGTTCACCGACACGCGCGCGGGCGGCAGCCCCTCGTCCTGCCACGCCTTGTTCTGGCGGCACGCTTCGCGCAGCACCCATTCCGACAGCGGACCGATCAGCCCGCTCTCTTCCGCGAGCGGAATGAACGACGACGGCGGCACGAGCCCGACCTCGGGGTCATGCCAGCGCACCAGTGCCTCGATACCGACGATCTGCCCGCTGCCGATATCGACCTGCGGCTGGTAATGCAGCAGAAACTCGTTGTCGCGCAGCGCGCGGCGCAAACGCCGTTCGAGATTCAGGCGCACGCCCGCGCTCGCGTTCATCTCCGGCTGATAGAACTGGAACGTGTTGCGGCCCATGTCCTTCGCGCGATACATCGCGACGTCGGCCTTCTTCATCAGCGTTTCGGCGTCGTCGCCGTCCTGCGGGAACAGGCTCGCGCCCATGCTGCAGCCGACGTACAACTCGTTGCCGTCGAGCCAGACCGGCTCCGCGATCGACGAGCGCACGCGCTCCATCCACGCGATCAGCGATTTTTCGTCGACGGTGTCGGTCATCACGATCACGAACTCGTCGCCGCCGTGCCGCGCGATCGTGTCGCTCGTGCGCGAGCAGCGCGTGAGCCGTTCGGCGACCACGCCGAGCAGCCTATCGCCGACGCTGTGGCCGAGGCTGTCGTTGACGTTCTTGAAGCCGTCGAGATCGAGGAACACGACCGCCACGCCGCTGTGATGCCGCCGCGCGAGAACGAGCGCATGTTCGAGCCGGTCGCGCAGCAGATTGCGGTTCGGCAGCCGCGTGAGGCTATCGTAATTGGCCTGATATTCGAGCTGCTCCTGATAGCGGATCAACTCGGTCACGTCGTTGATCACGCCGATGTGATGCGTAATCACGCCATCCGCATCCGGCACCGGCGCGATGAACAGCTGATTCCAGAACAGCGCGCCGTCCTTGCGATAGTTGCGCACCACCGCGCTGACCTCGCGGTTCGCCGCGAGCGCCTCGCGGATCAGCGCGACGCCTTCCTGCTCGCGGTCGTCGCGTTGCAGCACGCGGCAGTCGTGGCCGATCACCTCGGCGGGATCGTAGCCGGTGATGCGCATGAAGGCCGGGTTCACGTATTCGATCAGATTGCCCGCCGGCGACGGCGCCGTAATCAGGATCGCGTTGACGCTCGCGTCGAGCGCGCGGCTTTGCAGACGCAGCGCGAGGTCGGCGCGCTTGCGCTCGGTCACGTCCTGGTACGAGCCGAGCACGCCGATCACGCGGCCGTCGCCGTCGGTGAACGGCTGCTTGCTCGTGATGCGCGTGCGGTACTCGCCGTCGATCATCAGTTCGACTTCGTAGTTCATCTGCGGCACGCCGGTGCTGACCACTTCGGTGTCGTATTCGGTCATCTCGCTCGCGAACTTGCTCCACGGCAGATCGGCGTCGCTCTTGCCGACCACCTGCTCGGGATACGCGAGCCCCGCGTCGCGCGCGAACGCCATGTTGCAGCCGAGATAGCGCGAGTTCAGATCCTTCCAGAAAATGCGCTGCGGAATGCTGTCGATCACCGCTTCGAGCATCTGGTTCGAGCGCCGCGCTTCGGCTTCGGCATTGATCTGCTCGGTGACGTCGTCGGCAAGCACGAAAAACGCGTCGCAGCCCATGAAGTTCAGCGCGTGATACGACACGTCGACGCTGATGATCGTGCCGTCCTTGCGGCGGTGACGCCAGATGCCCGCCATCGTGTGGCCGTGAACGACTGCCGGGCAGCGGGCGAGATGCGCTTCGAGGCGCGCGATCTCGGGCTGCGTGCGGATCGCACGAATCGTCATGCCGAGAAACTCGCTTTCCGAGTAGCCGTATTGCTGGACCGCGGCCGCGTTGACGGCGAGAAAGCGCAGCGTCTCGCGATCGAAGATGTACATCGGCGCGGCGTGATCGTCGAACAGGCTGCGAAAGCGTTGTTCGCCGCGCACGAGCGCGCGGGCGCTGTGCAGCTTTTCGCGCGCGCTGCTCTCGCGCGCGCCGAACGTCATGATGAGCAGCGTGCTGCCGGCGAGCATCGTCACGATCAGCACGAAAGTCGCGCGTTCGCCGTCGCTCGCCGCCGCTGCGAGCGAGTTCTGCAACGCGCGGTTTTCCTCGGCGCGCAGCGCGGCGAGCGCCGCCTGCACACGTCTGAGCGCGGGCGTGAGACGCGTGGGCGTGGCCGCCTCGCTCGACGCCTCCGGCACGGCGGCCGCGCTCTGCCGCTCGGCGTCGATGTCGTGTTGCAGCGCGAGGCTGTCCGTGGAAAGCCGGGTCAGCGCGCCGCTCATCAACGGCTCGTCCGTGAAGTCGTCGCGCAGCTCGAGCTCCAGGCTGACGAGCTTCGAGCTCGTCGCGGCGGCCGTGTCGAGCGGCGCGCGCTGGCCCGACGCTTCGAAGCGGCCGAGCGCGGCAAGCGCGTTGTCGAGCGTCGCCCGGTAGGCATCGAGGTGCTGGCGCACGCTCGTCGAACGCAACATGCGCACGTCGGCGTCACTTTGTCCGCGGATCTGCGTGTAGGCGACCAACGCGTTGGCGCCGACCGCCACGACGACGACCGCCAGGTTGATCAGCAGCCGCTTCGATAAGAAAGAATTCATGGATTCCGAACGTCAATCGTGCCGAGGGCGGAAGCGCTCGCTTTCGGTGCGTCCTGCGGCATCGATGCGAATCTTTTTACGCGCTAACTTATGGATAACGACCGCGTTGCGAAAAGATTGAGGGAGGGAAGGAAAAAATACCGTCGCGGGATAGCGGCCGCGAGCGATCGGAGGTAGAGGGCGAGAGGCGGGGCGAGGCTCGGGATACGTCGCGCTGGGACCGAAAGCGAGGTGGCTTCTTTGGAGCCCCTTCGTGGATCGAGCGTTCGATCAGTATCGCAATGCTGACTCTTTTATAGAATCGCATTGCACTATGACAGGACGATGTTGGACCTTGCCTCGCCGATGAACGGCACGTCGCGCCGATCGCGGCACGACACGCGCAAGACAAGCGCCCGCGCCTAGCCGGCCGCGCCGAACTCCTTCATCGCCGGGACGAAGTCGTGATTCGCCTCGGGCTTGCGCGACAGCTTGGCGAGCACGTAGCGCTTGAACGGATCGAGTTCGGCCCAGCGCGCGACGCTCGGCGCGGCGAGGCCCGCGAGTCCCGCCTGATGCGCGACGCCTGCGGGCACGTCGTCGATGCGGCGCCATGCGGGGGCGGCTTCGGGCGTGAACCACTCCGGCTCGACGTTCGCGTGAGTGCGCAGCATTTCGAACAGCGCGTGATCGAAGTTCGGTTCGGTTTCGATGTCCTCGTCGACCGGAAAGCGCGCGAGCAGCTTGCGGTCTTCGAGCGGCAACTGCTGCCATTGATCGAGCGAAATACGCAGCCCGAAACGATCGAGATTGAAGCGCACCGACATCGGGATATAGGTGAAATTCTCCGAAGACGCGACTTCGAAGTCGAACAGAAGCGGGGCTTCGTTGAGTGCCATGACCAGGCTCCTTCGCGGTGACGGACAGCATGCGGGCGTCGCTTGAGGTATTTTAGAACCTTATTCGCGCGACATCGCGGGCAAACGCCCGTGAGCGCGGCATGGTACAGGAGCAAAGCAGCTTGAACGGACAGGAAATCGGGCAGAACGGCGGGCAGGGAATCGGCCAGGACCACGCGCCCAATAACGCTCAGCGAGGCGGCACGGACCACGACGCCACCGAACAACCCGGCGCGGTGCAGCGCGAGGTGCGCCGGCATCGCGGCGCGCAGGTCGAAACCGTCACCGATCACGTCGGCCAGGAATGGCCGGTCGCGCTCGTCTTCAACGGCATTTCGCATGCGGTGATGATGTGTACGCCGCGCGACCTCGAAGCGTTCGCGGTCGGCTTCGCGATTTCGGAAGGCATCGTCGAGCGTGGCAGCGACATTCGGGACATCGAGGTCGAGTTGCACGACGATGGCGAGCTGCCGCACGCGGAAGTGCAGCTACAGGTCGTGCAACAGGCGTTCGTCGCGTTGAAGGAAAAGCGCCGCGCGCTCGCGGGGCGCACCGGCTGTGGCGTATGCGGGATCGAAAGCATCGATCTGCTCGATCTGAAGCCGGCTCGCGTGCCCGACACCGGCTTTCTGCAACGGCTCGCGCCCGATGCGATCGCGCGCGCCGCGCGTGCCCTGCCCGAGCATCAGGCGCTCACGCGTCTGACGGGCGGCCTGCACGCGGCCGCGTGGTGCGATGCGGCAGGCGCGATCCGCCATGCGTTCGAGGACGTCGGCCGCCACAACGCGCTCGACAAACTGATCGGCCAGCTCGTGCTCGATCGCGCGGATACGCGTGACGGCTTCGTGTTTCTGTCGAGCCGCGCGAGTTATGAACTCGTGCGCAAGGCCGCGCGCGTCGACGTGCCGATGCTCGCGACGATCTCCGCGCCGTCCTCGCTGGCGATTACGATTGCGCGTCAGGCGGGCGTGCGGCTCGTGAGCTTCTGCCGCGAAAGCAGCTACGTCGATTACGACACGGGGCAGCCGCCGCAAGCGTGAGCGATTGAAGCGGCGGCAAGCCCCGAACTGCGCCATCTCGGCTCACGCCGCTTCAACTACGGCACATCTGCGCCAGCGGGGCAAGGCCGATCGAAGCGATAAAGCAATAAAGCGGCAATAAAGCGACTATGAGCCGCGACGGCTGGCACCGCCAACCCGGCGCGGCGCGGCGCCATGTATGCCGCCCCCGCCTCAATCGAACTGCCGGAAATCCGGCTTGCGCTTCTCGAAGAACGCCTTGAACGCCTCGCGTGCTTCGGGCGCGAGCAGCATCTTGCCGAAGTGCACGGCCTCCTCGCTCATCTGCGTTTGCAGTTCCTGGCGGCTCGCGTGCTTCATCAGACTCTTCGTCACGCGCAGCGACGAAGCCGGCAACGCCGCCAGCTTCGCGGCCTGCGCCGCCGCGAACGCATCGACCTCGCCGGCCGGCAGCACACGATTGACGAAGCCCATGCGGTGCGCCTCGGCCGCGTCGAACGCCTCGCCGAGCAGCAGTTTTTCCGCCGCCGCCTGATAGCCGCCCACGCGCGGCAGCAGCAGGCTCGACGCCGCTTCGGGGCACAGCCCGAGCTGCGTGAACGGCAGCGAGAAGCTCGCGGTATCGGCCGCATAAACGAGATCGCAGTGCAGCAGCAGCGTCGTGCCGATGCCCACCGCCGGCCCCGCGACCGACGCCACCACCGGCTTCTCCGCCGAGCTGATCGCACGCAGGAACTGGAACACCGGCGCGTTCTCGCCCATCGGCGGGGTCTTCATGAAATCGTCGAGATCGTTGCCGGCGCTGAAAATGCCGGCGCTGCCGCGCATGAGGATCGCCCGCACCGACGCGTCGCGCTGCGCCTCGACAAGCGCGTCGGCCATCGTCTGATACATCGCGGCCGTGATCGCGTTCTTCCTGCCGGGCCGGTTGAAAGCGATCGTCAGCACCGCGTCGGCGCGCTCGACCAGAATATCCGTCGTCATCCCGTTCATCTCCTTTCGGTCCTGCCGAATGTAAAAACAGTCCGCAAGCCTCGCGGCCTGCGAACCGTTGCGCGGCTAGTGGTGCACCGCGTGAGTCATGGGGTGGATCACTGCGAGGATCACCCGCTTACAGCCGCTCGATGATGCCCGCCGCGCCCATGCCGGTGCCGACGCACATCGTCACCATGCCGTACTTGTAGTTGCGGCGGCGCAGGCCGTGCACCACGGTCGCCGCACGGATCGCGCCCGTCGCGCCGAGCGGGTGGCCCAAGGCGATCGCGCCGCCGAGCGGGTTGATCTTCGAGGTGTCGAGGCCGAGGTCCTGGATCACCGCGAGCGACTGCGCGGCGAACGCCTCGTTCAGTTCGATCCAGTCGAGGTCGTCCTGCTTCAGGCCCGCGGCCTTCAGCGCGGCCGGAATCGCTTCCTTCGGGCCGATGCCCATGATTTCCGGCGGCACGCCGCGCACCGCGAAGCTGACGAAGCGCGCGAGCGGCGTCAGGTTGAACTGCTTGAGAATCTTTTCCGACACGACGATCAACGCACCCGCGCCGTCCGAGGTCTGCGAGCTATTGCCGGCCGTGACCGAGCCCTTGTTCGCGAACACCGCGCGCAGCTTCGCGAGCCCTTCCATCGAGGTATCCGCGCGCGGACCTTCGTCGAGCGCAACCTCGCGCGTCTTCACGCTGACTTCGCCGGTGGCGAGATCAGGCAAGCGCTCGGTGATCGTGTAGGCAGCGATCTCGTCGTTGAATTCGCCGGCCTGCTGCGCGGCGATCGCGCGGCGATGCGATTCGACCGAGAACGCGTCCTGTGCTTCGCGGCTGATCTTCCAGCGCTCGGCGACCTTCTCGGCGGTCAGGCCCATGCCGTACGCGATGCCGACGTCTTCGCTGCGATCGAAGATATGCGGCGACAGCGACGGCTTGTTGCCCATCATCGGCACCATGCTCATCGATTCGCAGCCGCCCGCGATCATCGCGTCCGCCTCGCCGACGCGGATGCGGTCCGCGGCCATCGCGAGCGCGGTCAGCCCCGAGGCGCAGAAGCGGTTCACCGTGACGCCGCCGACCGTGTTCGGCAGGCCGGCGAGCAGCGCGCCGATCCGCGCGACGTTGAGGCCCTGCTCCGCTTCGGGAATCGCGCAGCCAACGATCGCGTCTTCGATCACGCCGGTGTCGAGGCCGGGCACCTGCGCCACGGCCGACCTGATCGCGTGGACGAGCAGTTCGTCCGGGCGCGTGTTGCGGAACATGCCGCGCGGCGCCTTGCCGATCGGCGTGCGGCTCGCGGCGACGATATATGCGTCTTGCAATTGCTTTGCCATGTGTGATTCTCCGCTTAATTGCGCACCGGCTTGCCGGTCTGCAGCATGCCCATGATCCGTTCCTGCGTCTTCTGCGTGCCGAGCAGGTCGACGAACGCGCGCCGTTCGAGTTGCAGCAGCCATTCCTCGTCGACGAGGCTGCCCGCTTCGACGTCGCCGCCGCACACCGCCTCGGCGATGCGGCTCGCGATCAGGAAATCGTGCTCGCTGATGAAACGGCCGTCGCGCATGTTGACGAGCGAGGCTTTGATCGTCGAGATCGCCGAGCGGCCCGCGACCGGCACCTGAGTCGCGCGCAGCGGCGCACGGTAACCGGATGCGGCCAACGCGCGCGCTTCCTTCTTCGCCACGTCGAGCAGTTCGAACACGTTGAAGACGATCGTGTCGGACGGCTTCAGATAGCCCATCGCGCGGGCGTCGAGCGCGGAAGCCGAGACCTTCGCCATCGCCGCGTTTTCGAACGATTTCTGCAGGAACTTCAGCAGATCGCTGGTCGCGCCGACCTGGCTTGCCGCTTCGGCCGCACGCAACGCCGCTTCCTTCAGACCGCCGCCTGCCGGCACGAGACCCACGCCGACTTCGACGAGGCCCATATAGCTCTCGATGTGCGCGACCCGTTTCGCGCTATGCAGCGCAAGCTCGCAGCCGCCGCCGAGCGCGATGCCCGAGATCGCCGCAATGACCGGCACGTTCGCGTACTTCACGCGCAGCATGCCCTGCTGGAATTTCTTCACGAACGGCTCGATACCCTTCGCACCGCCCATCATGAACGCGGGCATCGCTTCTTCGAGATTCGCGCCCGCCGAGAACGGACCGCCCGGCGTGCCGAGCTTCAGCGAGGTCGGCTGCCACACGACGAGGCCCTTGTAGTCCTGCTCGGCCAGTTCGATCGCCTGCACGATGCCGTCGATCACCGACGGTCCGATCGTGTTCATCTTGCTCTTGAACGAGAGGATCAGGACGTCGTTCTCGCCCGCGCGGTCGTCGACCCATGCGCGCACCGCCTCGGTCTCGAACAGCGTCTTGCCGTAGGTCTTCGGATCGGCGCCGGTTTCGCCGACGAGCGGCGCGCGGAACACCTGCCTCCTGTACACGTCGAGCGACGAGCGTGGCACGAAACTCTGCGTGGCCGGCGACCACGAACCTTCGGCCGTATGCACGCCGCCCTTTTCGGCGACCGCGCCTTCGAGCACCCACGACGGCAGCGGCACGTTGGCGAGCCCCTTGCCCGCCGCGATGTCTTCCTGCACCCACTCGGCAACCTGCTTCCAGCCGGCCGTCTGCCAGCCTTCGAACGGGCCTTCGTTCCAGCCGAAGCCCCAGCGGATCGCGAGATCGACGTCGCGCGCGTTATCCGCAATCGACTCCAGATGCACGGCGATGTAGTGATAGACGTCGCGGAAAATCGACCACAGGAACTGCGCCTGCGGATGCTGCGTTTCGCGCAGCAGCTTCAGACGCTCGGCAGCGGGACGCTTGAGAATGCGGCCGACGATTTCGTCCGCCTTCGCACCACCCTCGACGTACTCGCCCGTCTTCGGGTCGAGCACCTTGATCGCCTTGCCTTCCTTGCGGTAGAAGCCCGCGCCGGTCTTCTGGCCGAGCGCGCCCTGCTTCACGAGTTCGGCCAGCACGGCCGGCGTTTCGTAGACCGGAAAGAACGGGTCGTCGGGCAGCGTGTCCTGCATCGTCTTGATGACGTGCGCCATCGTGTCGAGACCGACCACGTCGGCGGTGCGGAACGTCGCCGACTTCGCGCGGCCGAGGCGCGCGCCGGTCAGGTCGTCCACTTCGTCGAAACGCAGACCGAACTTCGCAGCCTCGGTCATGACCGCGAGGATCGAGAAAATGCCGACGCGGTTCGCGATGAAATTCGGTGTGTCTTTCGCCCGCACGACGCCCTTGCCGACCACGCTGGTCAGGAACGTTTCGAGCTGGTCGAGAATTTCGGGGCGCGTCGTCGCGGTCGGGATCAGCTCGACCAGATGCATGTAGCGCGGCGGATTGAAGAAGTGCACGCCGCAGAAGCGCGCCTTCAGGTCGTCCGCGAAACCTTCGGAGAGTGCCGTGATCGACAGGCCCGAGGTGTTGGTCGCGAAGATCGCGTTCGCGCCGATATGCGGTGCGACCTTCCTGTACAGGTCGTGCTTCCAGTCCATGCGTTCGGCGATCGCTTCGATCACAACGTCGCATTCGGCGAGCTTTTCGATGTCGTCGTCATAGTTGGCCGGCTGGATGTATTGCGCGTCGTCCTTCACGCCGAACGGCGCCGGCGACAGCTTCTTCAGATTCTCGATCGCCTTCAGCGCGATGCCGTTTTTCGGGCCTTCCTTGGCAGGCAGGTCGAACAGCAGCACGGGCACCTTGGCGTTGATGAGGTGCGCCGCGATCTGTGCGCCCATCACGCCGGCGCCGAGCACGGCGACCTTGCGAATGATCAGATTGCTCACGTCGTTTCTCCGGGAATTGATGCGGTGTCGCGAAGCTTCAGCGGTGCTTCGCGCGAGGTTTGTCTCGGTGGGTCTTTAGCTGGGTCTTTCGCTGTTTTTTGCGATACATCCCGCGTGCAGTTCGAACGAGGCGTCGCGCATCCGGCACGCGCGTCCGCCTCGCTCGTTTTCAGCGCGAGCGTCAGAACAACGCTTCGTCGACTTCCATCATCGACTTCGAACCGGCGCGCGCCTGGCGGATCGTCATCGCCGTTTCGGGCAGCAGCCTGGCGAAGTAGAAGCGCGCGGTGGCGAGCTTCGCCTTGTAGAACGAATCGCCCGATGCTTCCCTGTCGAGCGCGATACGCGCCATGCGCGCCCAGAAGTACGAGAACACCAGATGGCCGACCGTGCGCAGATACGGCACGGCCGCGGCGCCGACTTCGTCGGGGTTCTGCATCGCCTTCATGCCGATTTCCATCGTCAGCTTCTGCACCTTTTCGCCGATGTCGGCGAGCGGGTTCACGAACTCCTGCATTTCCGGCTTGATACCTTCGGCCTCGACGAATTCGGCGACGAGCTTGCCGAACTTCTTCATCTTCGCGCCCATGTCGCCGAGCACCTTGCGGCCGAGCAGGTCGAGCGACTGGATGCCGTTGGTGCCTTCGTAGATCATGTTGATGCGCGCATCGCGCACGTACTGCTCCATGCCCCATTCGGCGATGAAGCCGTGGCCGCCGTAAATCTGCATCGCATGATTGGTGCCTTCGAAGGCGTTGTCCGAGAGGAACGCCTTCAGGATCGGCGTGAGCAGCGCGACGAGGTCGGCGGCTTCCTTGCGCTCGGCTTCGTCGGCGTGCGAGAGCTCCTTGTCGATCTGCAGCGCGGCCCAGTACGAGAACGCGCGGCCGGCTTCGGCGTAGGCCTTCTGCGTGAGCAGCATGCGGCGCACGTCCGGATGCACGATGATCGGATCGGCGGCTTTTTCAGGCGCCTTCGGGCCCGTCAGCGAACGCATCTGCAGACGCTCTTTCGCGTACGTGAGCGAATTCTGATAAGCGACTTCGGTGAGGCCGAGGCTCTGCATGCCGACGCCGAGACGCGCGGCATTCATCATCACGAACATCGCGTTCAGGCCTTTGTTCGGCTCGCCGACGAGCCAGCCCTTCGCGTTGTCGAGATTGATCACGCAGGTCGCGTTGCCGTGGATACCCATCTTGTGCTCGATCGAGCCGCACTTCACGCCGTTGCGCTCGCCGGGCTCGCCCGCTTCGTTCGGGATGAACTTCGGCACGATGAAAAGCGATATGCCTTTGGTGCCCTTCGGCGCATCCGGCAGACGCGCGAGCACGAGGTGAACGATGTTTTCCGACAGATCGTGTTCGCCGCTCGAAATAAAAATCTTCGTGCCGCTGATCGCATACGAGCCGTCGCTGTTCGGCTCGGCCTTGGTGCGCAGGATGCCGAGGTCGGTGCCGCAATGCGGCTCGGTCAGACACATCGTGCCGGTCCAGACGCCGGCGACGAGCTTCGGCAGATAGCGCTGCTGCAACTCGGGCGTGCCATGCGCATGCAGACATTCGTACGCGCCGTGCGAGAGGCCCGGATACATCGTCCACGCCTGATTCGCCGAGTTCAGCATTTCGTAGAGCGCGTTGTTGACGAACGCGGGCAACCCCTGGCCGCCGTATTCCGGATCGCAGCCGAGCGCCGGCCAGCCGGCTTCGACGTATTGCGCATAGGCTTCCTTGAAGCCCTTCGGCGTGGTCACGACGCCATCGCCGGCGTACGTGCAGCCTTCCTGGTCGCCGCTGTGATTAAGCGGGAACAGCACTTCGGAGCAGAACTTGCCGGCTTCCTCGAGCACCGCGTTGATCGTGTCGGCGTCGAGATCGGCGTGCTTCGGCATTTGCCGGAGTTCGGCTTCGACGTTGAGCAATTCGTGCAACACGAATTGCATGTCGCGCAGCGGCGCGGCGTACTGTCCCATGACTCTCTCCCAAGTTTGACAAAAAGCCAGGCCGTTGGCCGGGTCCGTGAACGGACCTCTTGCGCCGCGCGATTCCAGGAAGTCCTGGCGACGCGGCTAACGGCTTTCGCTCTGATACGAATCAATCAGTTTTTCCAGCGCGGCCCACGTGAGACGCACCGCATCGGGCAGATGCAGGAAGCGCGCGTCGTGATGCAGGCCGAGCGTGACGCTATACAGTTCGAACAGCATCAGTTGCGGATCGGTATCGGCACGCAGATGCCCTTCGTCCATTGCCTGCGAAATCGCGCGCGTGAGCGCCGCACGCCAGATCGTCACGCTCGACACCAGTTGCTCGCGCACCTGGCTATCCGCGCGATCGTCGTATTCGACGGCGCCGCTGATATAGATGCACCCGGTCGTGACTTCCTGAATGCGTTTCTCGATCCAGCGGGAAATCATCGCGCGCAACCGCGGCAAACCGCGGGGCTCGCGCAGACTCGGGAAAAACACCTCGTCTTCGAAACGGCGGTGATATTCGCGCACGACCTCGACCTGCAGATCCTCGCGCGACCCGAAATGCGCGAACACACCGCTTTTGCTCATCTGCATACGCTCGGCCAGCAAACCGATGGTGAGACCTTCGAGTCCGTCACGGCTTGCCAGATCGAGTGCTGCATCGAGAATCGCCGCTCGCGTTTGTTCGCCTTTTCGCATAGCTGTTCTTACCGTTCTAATGTGATCGAAATAAAATCGAACGGACGTACTATTATTAAGTGCTGCCGTCCGCGAAACAAGGACTTTATTAGAAACCGGTGTCTAACCAGCGTTCTAATTTTGCGGCTTTCGACAATCAGATCAATCAGATTTTTAGAGGCGTTTGTCTTGAAACGAGGGTTGCCGATCAGCGTATGCGTGTTCTCGTTGCCGGATTCCTGCAAGCAAACCGGCATGATGGTTGTCGCATCTCGCTGCCTGGCTGTCTCGCTGCTCGATCGCCGCTTCGATTCTCCGTTTGATCGCCTCGTCGATTGCCTTCGTGCCCGCTTTTTCTGTCTGTTGCTTCCAGTGCCTGTTCTATCGCTTCTCCAACCATCGCCGCCCGTCGCCATGATGCAGCAAGCGAGCCGCGCGCTAGTCGTAGCCCCCCACCGTCAACAGCTTCATCGCGACGCGGTAGCTCGTGTACGCGAGCCAGTTCAGCACGCGCACGCGCGCCGGACGCGAGTCGTAGTGCGCTTCGTCGATGGGACGCGCATCCGCGAACGCGCCGAGAATCGCCTCGCGCAAGCCCGCGATCGACGGATCGTTGATGAGCACGACGTTCGCCTCGTTGTTGAGCATCAGGCTCAGCGCGTCGAGATTCGACGAACCCACCGTGCCCCAGCTCGAATCGACCACGGCGACCTTGCCGTGCAGCAGCGTCTTCTCGTATTCGGCGATCTGCACGCCCGCGCGCAGCAACGCGTGATAAAGAAACGGCACCGCGTAATCGAGCGCCTTGAACTCCTTGCGTCCGATGATCAGCTTCACGACCACGCCGCGGCGCGCCGCGACCACGAGCGCGCGGCGCAGCTTGCGCCCCGGCATGAAGTACGGATTCGCCAGCAGGATTTCGCGGCGCGCCTGGCCGATCGCGGCCAGATACGCCTTCTCGATCGCGCGGCGGTTGATGAGGTTGTCGCGCGCGACGAAAGCCACGCACGGCTCGCCGGCCGCCCACAACTCCTTGTTGCGGCGCCGCCGACGCCGCCGCAGACTGCCGAGCGAAGCGGTATCGTGCGGCGTGAGGTCGGGTCTCATCGATTCGAGCGACCGATGCCCGACGCGAATGCGCCGCCACTGCACCTCGAACGCTTCGTGCACATCGATAACGACAGGCCCCTGCAATTCGACCGCAAAATCCCAGCGCCGGTACGGCAGCTTCTCGCCGTTGTTGTCGTAGTCGTCGACGATATTGATGCCGCCGCAATAGGCGTATTGATCGTCGATCACCGCGAGCTTGCGGTGCGTGCGCGAAAAGCCGAAGCGGCCGAACAGATGCGGGTTGTAGATGCGATGCTCGATGCCGCCCGCCGGCCATGGCTCGAACATCTTCAGACGCGCAGTGCCGACGCCGTCGGTAATCACGCGCACCCTGACACCGCGCGCAGCAGCGCGCAGCAACGCTTCGTTGACGTCCTGGCCAGCTTCGTCGTCGCAGAAGATGTAGGTTTCGAGCATGACGTCGCGCTGCGCGGCGTCGATGCGCGCGATCAGCGCGCTGAAGAACTCGTCGCCGGAGCGCAGCAGCCTGACCTCGTTGTGACTGGTGAAGCGGTAGCGCTGCCAGTAACGGCGGCCGAGCAGCGTGTGGCGCAGTCGGGCGAAACGGCCCGCGCCGCCTGCGCTCACTGGCCACTCTCCCCGGCCTGTAAACCGGCTGAGTGCGCGGCAAGCCGGCGCGGCAGCTGCAGGATCGCATCGGCATTCGAGGACGAAAAACAGCGCGAGGCGGCTTCTTCATACGGCAGCCACACAAACGCGGTGTGCTCGCGCGGCGCAAGCGTCACGTCGATCTGCCCGGGCACCCGCAGGCTGAACCAGTGCTCGGTGTTGCGGACCACGCCCGCTTCGTAGCGATGGCGGAATTCCGGATAAATCTCGTATTCGATCGAGTAGCGCCAGTCGACGAGCGCACTATGCGGCACGAGCGCGCCGCCGATCATGATGCCAGTCTCCTCGCCGACTTCGCGCACCGCCGTTTCGGCGAGCGGCTCGTCGAGCCGGTCTTTCGAGCCCGTGACCGACTGCCAGAACCCCGCATGATCGGCGCGCTCGATCAGCAGCACGTCGAGCGCGGGCGTATGAATGACGACGAGCACGGAGTGCGGAATTTTCGGCGGTTTCGGCATGATCTGAAAACTGGGCGCGCCGACGCGCGCGGTACATGTCGGATGACAGTCGAAAGTGCCTCGAAAGCGGTGACCTCACTGTAACGCAAAAAACCAAAAAGGCGCTGCGGTGTGATTCACCTCAGCGCCTTTTTTACAGGACTTGCGTGGCCGCCCGCGAGCGGCCCACGCGATGCGGACCCGGCTTACGCCTTCGGCTCCGGCGTACGCAGACGAATGTGCAGCTCGCGCAACTGGCGCTCGTCGACTTCGCTCGGCGCCTGCGTGAGCAGACACTGCGCGCGTTGCGTCTTCGGGAACGCGATCACGTCGCGGATCGAGTCGGCGCCGGCCATCATCGTGACGATACGGTCCAGACCGAACGCGATACCGCCGTGCGGCGGCGCGCCGTATTGCAGCGCGTCGAGCAGGAAGCCGAACTTGGCCTGCGCTTCTTCCGCATTGATCTTGAGCGCGCGGAACACCTTGCTCTGCACTTCCTCGCGGTGGATACGCACAGAGCCGCCGCCGATTTCCCAGCCGTTCAGCACCATGTCGTAAGCCTTCGCGAGGCAGCGTGCCGGATCGGTTTCGAGGTATTCGAGATGCTCGTCCTTCGGGCTCGTGAACGGGTGATGCGCGGCCACGTAGCGGTTGTCTTCCTCGTCGTATTCGAACATCGGGAAGTCGACCACCCACAGCGGCTTCCAGCCCGCCTCGACGAGACCGTTGGCCTTGCCGAACTCCGAATGACCGATCTTCAGACGCAGCGCGCCGAGGCTGTCGTTCACGACCTTCGCGCGATCGGCCGCGAAGAAGATGATGTCGCCGTCCTGCGCGCCGGTACGCTCGACGATCGCCTTGAGCGCTTCGTCGTGCAGGTTCTTGACGATCGGGCTTTGCAGACCGTCACGGCCCTTCGCCACTTCGTTGACCTTGATCCACGCGAGACCCTTCGCGCCGTAGATGCGCACGAATTCCGTGTAGCTGTCGATGTCGCCGCGCGAAAGCTCGCCGCCCTTCGGCACGCGCAGCGCCGCGACGCGGCCGTCCTTCGTGTTGGCCGGCGTGCTGAACACCTTGAAGTCGACGTCCTTGACCGCGTCGGTCAGGTCGGTGAATTCGAGCTTCACGCGCAGGTCCGGCTTGTCCGAGCCGAAGCGGCGCATTGCTTCCGAGTACTCCATGACCGGGAACTTCGCGTCGAGCTCGACGCCGATCGTCTGCTTGAACACGTGGCGGATCATCGCCTCGAACAGATCGCGGATTTCCTGTTCCGACAGGAACGAGGTTTCGCAGTCGATCTGCGTGAATTCCGGCTGACGGTCGGCGCGCAGGTCTTCGTCGCGGAAGCACTTGACGATCTGGTAGTAGCGGTCGAAGTTCGCGACCATCAGCAGCTGCTTGAACAGCTGCGGCGACTGCGGCAGCGCGAAGAACTGGCCCGGGTTCGTACGCGACGGCACGAGGTAGTCGCGCGCGCCTTCCGGCGTGCTCTTGGTCAGCATCGGCGTTTCGATGTCGATGAAGCCCTGCTCGTCGAGATACTTGCGCGCCTCGATCGCGACGCGGTAGCGCAGACGCAGGTTGTGCTGCATCTGCGGGCGGCGCAGGTCGAGCACGCGGTGCGTGAGACGCGTGGTTTCCGAGAGGTTGTCGTCGTCGAGCTGGAACGGCGGCGTGACCGAGGCGTTCAGCACGATCAGCTCGTGGCACAGCACTTCGATCTTGCCGCTCTTGAGCGCGGCATTGGTCGTGCCTTCAGGACGGCTGCGCACGACACCCTTGATCTGCAGGCAGAACTCGTTGCGCACGCCTTCGGCGGCCTTGAACATGTCCGCGCGGTCCGGGTCGCAGACGACCTGAACGAGCCCTTCGCGATCGCGCAGGTCGATGAAGATGACGCCGCCATGGTCGCGGCGGCGGCTTACCCAGCCGCACAGCGAGACGGATTGGCCCAGCAGTTCTTCGGTCACCAGACCGCAGTATTGAGATCTCATCGACATGATGTTTGTCTTTCGTTTTGCATTGGTTGAACGGCGCGCCGCAGTGGGACACTGCCTGAAACTCTGCGCGCCGGCATTACAGCGGAGGCTCGACGGTCGTGCGGGGCACGGGCGCCGGCGGCGGCGCGGAAGGCGCCACGACGCCCATCGAGACGATGTACTTGAGCGCAGCGTCGACGGTCATGTCGAGCTCGATCACTTCGCTTTTAGGCACCATCAGGAAGAAGCCGGACGTCGGGTTCGGCGTAGTCGGCACATAGACGCTGACGTAATCTTCTTTCAGGTGATTGACCACGTCGCCGCCCGGAATCCCGGTCAGAAACGCAATCGTATAGGAACCGCGGCGCGGATACTCGATCAGCAGCGCCTTGCGGAACGCGTTGCCGCTGCTCGAGAGCAGCGTGTCGGACACCTGCTTGACGCTCGTGTAGATCGGGCCGACCACCGGGATGTGCGCGACCAGCAGCTCCCACCACTTCACGAGCTTCTGCCCGATGAAATTCTGCGTCAACAGCCCGACGATAAAGATGAACGCGAGCGTAAGCACCGCGCCGAGGCCGGGCAGGCGATAGCCGATCGCGCGCTCGGGCTGCCAGGAGGTGGGCAGCAGGAGCAGCGTCTGGTCCATCGTGCCGATGATCAGACCGAGCACCCACAGTGTGATGGCCAGAGGCACCAGCACCAGCAGGCCGGTCAGGAACACCGATTTGAGCGTCGCTTTTTTCGTCGTCATGTGTACCGCCAGAAAGCCGCGCGAGTCGAAGTCCGACCCACGGTAGATGCGCCGCCCGCGAAGGCGGCAGTCTCACTAGGCGTTGCCGGAGCCGCTCGTGCCGGCCGGAGCGGCGGTGGTTGCGGCCGTAGAGGCCGCGGGGGCCGCCGATGCGGCGGCTGTTACCGGAGCCGCATCGGGTTTGGCGGCGTTATTGGCTTCCGAAGCAGCCGGCGCGCTCGTGCCGCCGCTGCCGCCGCGAAAATCGGTCACGTACCAGCCGGAGCCCTTCAACTGGAAGCCGGCGGCGGTGAGCTGCTTGCTAAACGTGTCTTTCCCGCACTCGGGACACTGCGTCAACTGGGGGTCGCTCATCTTCTGGAGCACATCCTTCCCGAAGCCGCATGACCCGCAACGATAAGCGTAGATCGGCATGATCCTTTCCTACTCCAAATCCCTACTGAAATCTTGTAAACGCTTGCAAAGCCTTGAATTATAGCCGCAAACGGTAAGCGCTCCCCGCATTTCGGGAGCCGATGCGCGCCGCGCGCCGCCATCGCGCCAGATGGGGGCGACCCGCGACACTCTCAAGAGCGCGCCCGTGCCGCGCGCGCCACGGCGTCCGTCCTTACGCGCGACGCCGCCAGCTGAGCCAGCGCTCACGTCCGGAGAATACGGCGATCGAATCGGCCACCGCCTCGTCTTCGATCAGCTCGAAGTGCGGCGTGAGCAGCGCGTCGAGTTCGCCGCGCTCGACGCCGAACGGCGGCCCCTTCGGCGTCGCGCCGATGAAAAAGAACCCCGCGAGCAGCGCGCCGGCCGGCAGCAATTCGGCCATCCGGCGCACGTAGTCGCCACGGCGCGCGGGCGGCAAGGCGCAGAAAAACGCGCGCTCATAAATCCATGCCGGCGTGAACGGCGGCTCGTAGGCGAAGAAATCCGCCTGCTCGACCAGTTGCGCATGCTGCGCGCCCAACTGCTCGCGCGCGGCCGCGACGGCGGCCGGCGAGAAGTCGATCGCGCGCACCGGATTGCCCTGCTGGGCGAGCCAGAGCGCTTCGTACGCGCTGCCGCAGCCCGGAATCAGCACCGCGGCGTCGCGATGCCGTGCGGCGAACGCGCGGAACGCCGCCGGCACGCCCGCCTGATCCCACGGCGTGAAACGGCGCTCGAAGCGTTCGTCCCAGAACTCGGGCGAGTTGGGATCGCGGCTCGAAAAATCGGGCACGGGGGGTTGGGTCGGATCGCTCATCGAATGCCTCGTACGGGTTGTGCGCTCGGCGGCAGGCAGCCGGCCGCCTCATCCACCATAGGCGAGCACCAGAAACGCCCGCGCCAGCACCGCGCCGACGCCGACCGCCGCGCCGAACAGCAGCAGGCCTTGCAGCAGACGGTTGGTGCGCTTCTGCTCGAGCAGAATCTGGCGAATCACGTCGTCGTTCGCGCCACCGGCCGGGTGATGCCGCTCGGCGAGCATGTTATGGACGAGGCGCGGCAACTGCGGCAGCGTCTTGCTCCATTGCGGCGCCTCGATCTTCAGGCGCTCGAACCAGCCGCGCAGGCCGATCTGCTCGTTCATCCAGCGTTCGAGATAGGGCTTCGCGGTTTTCCACAGGTCCAGTTCCGGATCGAGCGAACGGCCCAGCCCTTCCACGTTCAGCATGGTCTTCTGCAACAGCACCAGTTGCGGCTGGATTTCGACGTTGAAGCGCCGCGACGTGGAGAACAGGCGCATCAGCACCTGGCCGAGCGAAATGTCCTTCAGCGCGCGATCGAAATACGGCTCGCACACCGCGCGGATCGCGCTTTCGAGTTCCTCGACGCGCGTCGTCGGCGGCACCCAGCCCGACTCCAGATGTAGCGTCGCGACGCGATGGTAGTCGCGCTTGAAGAACGCGAGGAAGTTCTGCGCGAGGTAGTTCTTGTCGAAGTCCGACAGCGCACCGATGATGCCGAAGTCGAGCGCGATATAGCGGCCGAAGTGCGCCGGGTCGAGACTCACCTGAATGTTGCCCGGGTGCATGTCGGCGTGGAAAAAGCCGTCGCGGAACACCTGGGTGAAGAAAATTTCGACGCCTTCGCGCGCGAGCTTCGCAATGTCGACGCCGGCCGCCCGCAGCGTCTCGACCTGGCTGATCGGCACGCCGATCATGCGCTCCATGACCAGCACCGTGGGCGTGCAGAACTCCCAGTACATTTCCGGCACGAGCAGCAGATCGAGCCCCTGAAAGTTGCGCCGCAACTGGCTGCCGTTAGCTGCCTCGCGCATCAGGTCGAGTTCGTCGTGCAGGTATTTGTCGAATTCGGCGACCACCTCGCGCGGCTTCAGGCGCTTGCCGTCGGCCCACAGACGCTCGGCCCACACGGCGATGTCGCGCAGTAGCGCGAGGTCAGAGTCGATCACCGGCAGCATGTTCGGGCGGAGCACCTTCACCGCCACGGCCTTGCCCGCATGCTGGCCGGCCTTCACCTTGGCGAAGTGAACCTGCGCGATCGACGCGCTCGCGACCGGCACCCGCTCGAAGTCGTCGAACAGCTCGTCGACCGGCGCGCCGAGCGACTTCTCGACGATCCCGATCGCGACCGCCGAATCGAACGGCGGCACCTGGTCCTGCAGCTTCGCGAGTTCGTTGGCGATGTCGACCGGCAGCAGATCGCGGCGCGTGGACAGCACCTGGCCGAACTTGACGAAGATCGGCCCGAGGCTTTCGAGCGCGAGCCGCAGACGCACGCCCGGCGGATCGTCGAACTTGCGGCCGATCGTCGTGATACGCAGCAGCAGACGCACGCGCCGGTCGTTGATGCGGCTCAGCATCATTTCGTCGAGGCCGAAGCGGATGACCGTGAAAAATATCTTGAGAAAACGCAGAAAACGCATGGTGTGGCCCGGTGACTAGCGCGTGCCGCGCAACGTGGCGGCGCCGCCCGGCGCATGCGCGCCGCGGGCTTCGACCTTCTGTTCGAGACGCTCGATGCGTTTTTCGACGCGCGCCAGGGCATCGCGCGCGCGCGCCAGCTCGACGTTGAAGTCGTCGAGCGCGGCGCGGCGCACCAGCTGCGGATTCTCGTCGAGCAGATACTCGGCGGCGGTGTCGAGCAGGTTGCGGCCGGTGCGCTGCACGTGCTCGCCGACCGAACGCACGAGCGAGGCGATACGCCAGGCCGGACCGTCGCCAATCAGTTTCGCGAGGTCTTCCTCGGGCTCCCAGCGCAGATGCTCGGCGAGCTTGGCGATCACGGTCGCGAACTCGGCATCGCCCTCGATCTTCACGTGCTTCATCACCGCGGCCTGACCGCCTTGCACGAAGGCCGGCAATGCGTCGGACGGCACCGAGATCGTCACGTCGAAGCGAGGCGCGTCGGCCTCGCCGAGCGTGCCCAGATGGCCGTCCGGCTGCACCAGCAGCGACAGCACGACAGGCGGACATGACAGGCAGGCGGTCTTGCCCGCATAAGGGGCGAGGCGCTCGCGGGCCCACGATTCGCGGGCGAGCAGATGATTGACAGCAGCAGCGAAGGGCTTGGCGGCAAGGGTCATCGAAAGTGGCAAGAAAAAACCCGCGCGAGCGAGGTGCTTGCGCGGGCTCCTATTGTAACGTCCGTTCGCTTCACAGCCTGCCTGGCCGAACGGCCAATGTGATGCGACTGGCCGGCGCGCGGCGTGCCGGCCGCCGGCCTGGTCGAGAGACGGCGGGACGCCGTGCTCCCGCAGTTGCCTCAGTGCTGCTCGACCTGCTGGATGCCGGCAAGCAGCCAGCCCTCGCCGGGACGGTGTGCCTTCGACAGATTCCAGACCTCGACGAACGGCTCGGCCGCCGCGCCCGGTTCCTCGCGAATCAGGCCGGAGAAGCGCACGCTCGCGAAATACTCGGTCGCGCGTTCCTCGATGTCGAGCAGTTCGGCATTCAGCTGCACCACGTCGGTCTGGTTCGCCTGCGTGCCGCGCGCCGCGAGATCGACGCGCACTTCGGCGAACATTTCCGGCGTCGTGAATTCGCGGATGTCCTCGACGTTGCCGACGTCCCATGCGGCCTGCAGGCGCACGAAATAGACCTTCGCGTTACGCAGGAACGCTTCCGTATCGAAGCCGGCCGGCACCGACGGCGCCGCGCCGACAGACGGCGTAGCGAGCGGATTGCCTTGCGGTTCGAGATATGAACCGGCGGGCGGCGCACTGTAGCGCGGCTCCTGCGCGTAGCCGGTGTTGCCGGCATTCAGCGAGGGCGCCGTGCCCGCGTACGCCGGCTGCGACGCATCGCGCTTGCGGCCGGTAAAGCGGCGGATCAGCCAGATCACGGCCATCGCGATCAGGGCGATCACGATCACGTTGGAAAACATGCCGGCGAACGCCTCGCCGAGCCCGAAATGCGACAGCAACGCGGCGATGCCGAGGCCGGCCGCGAGACCGGCGATCGGCCCGAGCCAACGATTGCGGTTCGGCGCGGCGGGCGGTGTAGGAGTGGTTGCGGGCGCCGGTTGCGCACGCTGCTGCGTGGCCTGATTGCTCTGCGCCGGTTGCGACGGCAGCGGCGTCTGACGTTGCTGCAGGCTATTCGATTGGCGGCCGATGCTGCGGCCGCCGCCCATGCGGCGCGCTTCCGCGTCGAGGGAAGCGAGGGAGCCGGCCACGAGCAGACCGACCATTGCGATCAATCCGATTCTTCTCGCCAGCGCCCCCTTAACCTTACGAGTAGATAACAAATTCGAATCGGACATTTCACATTTCCTTTAAAAATCGATGGGTTAGGAACCCTAGTACTTGGTCCCCACATGTAAAGCTACCACGCCAGCTGACAAATTGTAATATTTGACGCCATCGAGGCCGGCTTGTTCCATCATCGTTTTCAAAGTTTCCTGGTCTGGATGCATGCGGATCGATTCCGCCAGGTACTGGTAGCTGTCTGCGTCTTTGGCGAAGCGCTCGCCGAGCCACGGCAGCACCTTGAACGAGTAGAGATCGTAAAACTTCTTGAGCGGGTCCCACACCTTCGAGAACTCCAGCACGAGCAGCCGCCCGGCCGGTTTCAGCACACGGCGCATTTCCGCGAGCGCGACGTCCTTGTGGGTCATGTTGCGCAAGCCGAACGCCACGGTCACGACGTCGAAGTAGTTGTCGGGAAACGGAATTTTCTCGGCGTCGCAGAGCAGCGTCGGCGTGACGATGCCCTTGTCGATCAGCCGGTCGCGGCCCACGCGCAGCATCGATTCGTTGATGTCGGTGTGCCACACCTCGCCGCTCTCGCCGGCCTGCTTCGCGAACGCCTTCGACAGGTCGCCCGTGCCGCCCGCGATGTCGAGCACCCGGTAGCCCGGCCGCACGTTCGCCTGGGCGATCGTGAACATCTTCCACGCGCGGTGCAATCCGCCCGACATCAGGTCGTTCATCAAGTCGTAGTTGGCGGCCACCGAGTGGAACACCCCCGCCACCTTCTGCGCCTTGTCCTGTTCGTCGACCGATTGAAAGCCGAAGTGGGTTTTGCTCATCGCGCTCGTCCTTTCGCGTGTTCTTGAATGTTGCGCCGCTCGCGCGGCGTTCGGGGCGAATGGTATCAGTGACAGTGGCCGTGCGCAGCCGCCGCCGGAACCATCGGCGTATCGCGATCGACGCCGGCCGCCGCCAGTCTGGCGAGATACGCGCGCCAGAGTTCATCCTGACGCACGGCCATGTCATGCAGCAGATCCCACGAATAAATGCCGGTGGAATGGCCGTCCGAGAACGTGGGCTGCAACGCGTAATTGCCGACGCCTTCGATCATCGTGATCGTCACGTCGCGCTTGCCGGTCTGCAAGGTTTCCTGGCCGGGCCCGTGGCCCTGCACTTCCGCCGACGGCGAATACACGCGCAGCAGTTCGAACGGCAGGCGATACGATTCGCCGTTCGCGTACTGCAATTCGAGCACGCGCGACTTCGAATGCACGACGACGCCGGTCGGCACCGGGGTCTCGGGAGTCAATCCGCTCATCATGGTCTCATATAGAAAACGCCGGGCCGCGCCGGCCTTTCGCCCATTGGGGCATAAGCCTCGCGCGGCGACCGGTCAATCACGCCCGGGGAGGTTCAGCCGAGCGCCTGCTCGATTTCCTGCCGCACCGCTTCGCGCAGCAGCGTTGCCTGCGCGCGGCGCGACGACAGCATCGCTTCGGACACCGTGCGCTGGCGCGGCGCCCAGATCGGCAGCGGAAAATGCGCGTCGTTCGAATAACGCGGGATCACATGCCAGTGCACATGCGGCACCTGGTTGCCGAGGCTCGCCAGGTTCACCTTCACCGGCTGCATCACGCGCCGGATCGCGCGCTCGACCGCGTAGACCGCCTGCATCACGCGGTCGCGCTCGCTGGCCGACAGGTCCGAAAATTCGGCCACGTGCGCGTTCCAGATCACCCGGCAAAAGCCCGGGTAATCGTGTTCGTCGGCGAGGACGACCCGCAGCGAGTCGTCCTGCCACAGCACATCGCCACCGTCTTCACGGCAAAAAACGCAGTCCATCGTCGTCCTCGGCAGAAATCGTGGGTCGTGCCATTAAACCAGCACGCGCTCGATTCCGCCATTGTTCGCCCGTTGAACGTAATCCGCCATCCAGTTCTCGCCGAGCACGTGGCGCGCCATTTCGACCACGATGTAGTCCGCTTCCGTCCCCGCGTCTTCGTTGTAGCGCGACAGCCCTTGCAGGCACGACGGGCAGCTCGTGAGGATCTTCACGTCGGTCGCACCCGCGTTGCCGTGATTAGGCTGCGGAGCGGCGCCGGCCGTCAGCGCCGAGCCGTTCGGCGCGCCGGCCGATGCATTGGCCGGGTCGAGCGCGTTCGCGCCCGCGTCGGCCACGACCGGAATGCCGCGCAGCTTGGCCGCGCCCTTGCGGATTTCCTCTTCCTTGCGGAAACGCACCTGGGTCGAGATGTCGGGACGCGTAACCGCCAGCGTGCCCGACTCGCCGCAGCAGCGATCGTTCTTCTCGATCCTGTAGCCGTCGTGCTCCGAACCCATCAACTGATTGACGAGCTTGACCGGGTCGATCGTCTTGATCGGCGTGTGGCACGGGTCGTGGTACATGTAGCGCACGCCGTTCACGCCATCGAGCCTGATGCCCTTCTCCAGCAGAAACTCGTGGATGTCGATAATCCGGCAGCCCGGGAAAATCTTGTCGAATTCATAACCGGCGAGCTGGTCGTAGCACGTGCCGCACGACACCACCACCGTCTTGATGTCAAGGTAGTTCAGCGTATTGGCGACGCGGTGGAACAGCACGCGGTTGTCGGTGACGATCTGCTCGGCCTTGTCGAACTGGCCCGAGCCGCGCTGCGGATAGCCGCAGCACAGGTAGCCCGGCGGCAGCACCGTTTGCACGCCCGCTTCCCACAGCATCGCCTGGGTGGCGAGACCGACCTGCGAGAACAGGCGCTCCGAGCCGCAGCCCGGGAAGTAGAACACCGCTTCCGTGTCGGCGGTGGTCGTCTGCGGATTGCGGATGATCGGGACGATCTTGTTGTCCTCGATATCGAGCAAGGCGCGCGCGGTCTTCTTCGGCAGGTTGCCCGGCATCTTCTTGTTCATGAAGTGGATCACCTGCTGCGTGACCACCGGCTTGCCGACCGTGGCCGGCGGATGCGCGGTCTGCTTCTTCG
>NZ_JAAGPQ010000086.1:0-33183 GCF_017104985.1 Paraburkholderia sp. Ac-20342
TAGCGCCTCCGCGCGCCCGGCCGCAGCGGCTCCCGCGCTTGCCGCGAGCACCGCGACGGCGGGCTCGGACGCCGACTGGGAAACGTTCTAGACCTCTCATGATGACGCGCGCACCGCAACGCCCCGCACGGGCGGTCCCCGACCGGATCGAGCCGGCGAGACCCGCCGAAACGGGGCGTGACTTCGAATTCACGTCGGCCGACTTCGCCCGCATCCGCGATCTGATTCATCGCTCGGCGGGCATTTCGCTGTCGGATCACAAGCGCGACATGGCGTACAGCCGCCTTGCGCGCCGCTTGCGCGCGCGCGGCCTCGAAACGTTCCGGCAGTATCTCGATCTGCTCGAAGCGGAAAACGACCCGGCCGAGTGGGAAGCGTTCACCAACGCGCTGACCACCAACCTCACCGCGTTCTTTCGCGAAGCGCATCACTTTCCGATCCTCGCCGACTTCGTGCCGCGCCGCGCGCAGCCGGTTTCCGTGTGGTGCTCGGCCGCCTCGACGGGCGAAGAGCCCTACTCGATCGCGATGACGCTGATCGAAGCGCTCGGCGAGAGCGGCGCGCGGCAGGCGTCGGTGCTCGCGACCGACATCGACACCCAGGTGCTCGCGAAGGCCGAGGCCGGCGTCTATCCGTTCGATCAGGTCAAGAACCTCTCGCCCGAGCGGCTGAAGCGCTTCTTCCTGAAGGGCACGGGCACGCATGCGGGAATGGTCAAGGTGCGGCCCGAAGTGCGCGCGCTCGTGCGCTTCGAGCAGTTGAACCTGACCGATCGCGACTACCCGTTGCGCACGCAGTTCGACGCGATCTTCTGCCGCAACGTGATGATCTATTTCGACAAGCCGACGCAGGCCCAGGTGCTCACGCGCTTCGAGCCGCTGATGAAGCCGGGCGGCCTGCTGTTCGCCGGTCATTCGGAGAACTTCACGTACGTGACGCAGGCGTTCCGGCTGCGCGGACAGACCGTCTATGAACTGACGCGCGACGCAGGCGGCGAACGCCCGCCCGCGCGCACTGCGGTGCATCACACGACGAGCGGGGTGACAGCATGAGCAGCGCGTTGCCGATCGCATCCAATCTCTACTACGACAACCACTTCAAGCGCCCCGGCGTGAAGCTGTTGCCCAACGAGTTCTACACGACACACGAGGACATGGTGCTCGTGACCGTGCTCGGCTCGTGCGTCGCGGCCTGCATTCAGGACCGTACCGCCGGTATCGGCGGCATGAATCACTTCATGCTGCCCGACGACGGCGCCGACGTCGCGCAGGCCGCGTCGGACTCGATGCGCTACGGCGCCTACGCGATGGAAGTGCTGATCAACGAACTGATCAAGGCCGGCGGGCGGCGCGAGCGTTTCGAGGCGAAGGTGTTCGGCGGCGGCGCGGTGCTCGCCGGCATGACGACGATGAACATCGGCGATCGCAACTCCGAATTCGTGCGCCGCTATCTCGCTACCGAAAAAATCCGCATCGTCGCCGAGGACCTGCAGGGTTCGCATCCGCGCAAGGTCGCGTTCATGCCGCGCACGGGCCAGGTGATGGTGAAGAAACTGCGCGTGCAGCAGGAAGCGGGCGTGGCCGAGCGCGAACAGGCGCTCGTGCGGCAAAGCGCCGAAGCGCGCGCCGAGCGGCTTGCGGCGGCGCGCAGGCGGGTCGAGCTGTTCGCTTCGCCGGCCGCCGCGCGGCCGAGAATCGAACTGTTCGGCGCGAGCCCGCGCCCGACTTATTCCAACAACGCCAGAACCACAGAGGAGGCGTGAGCGCTGTGCAAAAGATCAAGGTACTGTGCGTCGACGATTCGGCGCTGATCCGCAGTCTGATGACCGAGATCATCAACGGCCAGCCGGACATGACGGTGGTGGCGACTGCGCCCGACCCGCTCGTCGCGCGCGAACTCATCAAGCAGCACAACCCCGACGTGTTGACGCTCGACGTCGAAATGCCGCGCATGGACGGCCTCGACTTCCTCGAAAAGCTGATGCGCCTGCGGCCGATGCCGGTCGTGATGGTGTCGTCGCTGACCGAGCGCGGCAATGAAATCACGCTGCGCGCGCTCGAACTGGGCGCGGTCGATTTCGTGACCAAGCCGAAGGTCGGCATTCGCGACGGCATGCTCGACTACGCGGAAAAACTCGCCGACAAGGTGCGCGCGGCCGCCCGCGCGCGCGTGCGCCAGGCCGCGCCCGTGCAGCATGCGGCCGCGCACGCCGCGCATGCGCCGGCCGGCAACACGCCGCTCTTCAACAACCCGTTGCTGAGTACCGAGAAGCTCATCATCGTTGGCGCGTCGACGGGCGGCACCGAGGCGATCCGCGAAGTGCTCGTGCCGCTGCCGCCCGACGCGCCCGCGGTGCTGATCGCGCAGCATATGCCGCCGGGCTTCACGAAATCTTTCGCGCAACGCCTCAATGGTTTGTGCCGGATTACCGTTAAAGAAGCGGAGCACGGCGAGCGCGTGCTGCCGGGGCATGCGTATATCGCGCCCGGCCACGCGCATCTGCTGCTCGCGAGGAGCGGCGCGAACTATATCGCGCACCTGTCCGACGACCCGCCGGTGAACCGGCATCGTCCGTCGGTCGACGTGCTGTTCAGATCGGCCGCGCAGCATGCGGGCAAGAACGCGGTCGGCGTGATTCTGACCGGCATGGGGCGCGACGGCGCGGCTGGTCTGCTGGAGATGAAAAGGGCCGGTGCCTATACGCTGGCGCAGGACGAAGCGAGCTGCATCGTGTTCGGCATGCCGCGCGAGGCGATCGCGCTCGGCGCCGCCGACGAAATCGCCGCGCTGCCGGAAATGAGCCGGCGCGTGATGGCGCGTTTGTCGTCGATGGGCGAACGCGTTCAGCGGGTATGATGCGCCCGCGTAGATTGACGCGGCCACTCGCCGCATCATGAATCAAGAAAGGGAATGGAAATGGATAAGGGAATGAAGATTCTGGTGGTTGACGATTTTCCGACGATGCGCCGGATCGTCCGCAATCTGCTCAAGGAGCTCGGCTACGCGAACGTCGACGAGGCGGAAGACGGCCAGGCCGGTCTCGCGCGTCTGCGCGGCGGCAGCTACGACTTCGTGATCTCCGACTGGAACATGCCGAACCTCGACGGTCTCGCGATGCTCAAGGAAATCCGCGCCGACGCCAATCTCTCGCATCTGCCGGTGCTGATGGTGACGGCCGAGTCGAAGAAGGAAAACATCATCGCCGCGGCCCAGGCCGGCGCGAGCGGTTACGTCGTCAAGCCGTTCACGGCCGCGACGCTCGACGAGAAGCTCAACAAGATTCTCGAGAAGATGGCGAAAGCCGGGAGCTGACGTGACTGCGCCGACCCAAACGCCTGGCGCCGACGCGGCCCAAGATAGCGGCGACTTCGCATCGGACCGCATCCTCGCGCGCATCGGCCAGCTGACGCGCACGCTGCGCGATTCGATGCGCGAACTCGGGCTCGACAAGCACGTCGAGCGCGCGGCCGAAGCCGTGCCCGATGCGCGCGACCGCCTGAAGTACATCGCCAACATGACCGAGCAGGCCGCCGAGCGCGTGCTGTCGGCGATCGACATCGCGAAGCCGGTGCAGGAGCAATTGCGCGAGGACGCGGGCGAACTCGACGCGCGCTGGGAGCAGTGGTACGCGGCGCCGATCGAGCGCGAGGAAGTGCGCGCGCTCATGAACGACACGCGCACGTTCCTGCGCGGCGTGCCCGAGGCGACCAGCGCGACCAATGCGCAGTTGATGGAGATCATGCTCGCGCAGGACTTCCAGGACCTGACCGGCCAGGTGATCAAGAAGATCACCGAGGTCGTGTATCTGATCGAGCAGCAGCTGCTCGGCGTGCTCGTCGAGAACATCGCGCTCGAGCGGCGCGAGCAGTTCGCGGCGAACGCGGCGGCGCTCGCGGCCGAGGTGTCGCCGACCGGCAGCCCCGAGCATCTGCTGAACGGTCCGCAGATCAATCCGGAAAGCAAAACCGACGTGGTGCAGGATCAATCGCAGGTCGACGATCTGCTCGCGAGCCTCGGCTTCTGAGGCGGGCGCGCGCGTTGGCGAGCCCGCCCGTTGCAGACGGTTTCCTGTCTGTAATGGACGGTAAGGCCTACGCGCGTTCGCGCCCTCTGCAGGCCGGCATCAGGCGCAGGCATACTACGAGGTCGAAGCGCGGCACGGCGTTCCGGCAGCGTCGGGCGGTCACCCGATGAGGTAGACTCCTCAAGGTTGCGAGCGGGGCTGTGCCGTATCATCTGCCTACCTGCGGCCGGTTCGCGCGACGCGTGCGCCGCGCTCGCAGTCCAGGAGGAGCATCGTTATGCGCAGTCGTGTATGTCGCGCCGTGCAAGCCGTGGCGCTGGTTTTACCGTGTTCTCTCGCGGCCTTGATGGCCGCGCCGTCCGCTCATGCGGCTCTCGGCGCCGCGCCGCTGACGCCGCCCGCGGACGCTTCGGTTTCTTCCCGCGTGGTGCAGCCCGCCAGTAGCGCGGCGCAGAGCGTGATGCGCTCGGCATCGAGTGCGGCTTCCGCCGCGTCATCCACGGCGGCTTCCTATACCGTGCGCGAGACCACGTTCGGCAACGGCACCGTGGTCCGCGAATATCTTGCCGCCAACGGCTCCGTGTTCGGCATCGCGTGGCATGGTCCGCAAATGCCCGATCTCAATGATCTGCTCGGTAGTTATTTCCCGCAGTACGTGGCGGGCGTGAAGGCCGCGCGCGCGGCGCGCGGCAATGCGCGCGGTCCGGTCAGCGTCGAGCAGAGCGGACTCGTGGTGCAGTCGGCCGGCCACATGGGCGCGTTCAGCGGCGTCGCGTGGCTGCCGTCCGCGCTGCCCGCCGGTGTCAGCGGCTCCGATATCCAGTAATGAGGACGACGATGCGAACCATGCACACGATCGCCAAAGTCAAAGGCTGGAAGCAGGCCATGCTGGCCGTATTCGCTGTCGTGCTCGCGGCCACGCTCGCCGCATGCGGCGGCGGTGGCGGCGGCGACAACAACTCCAGTTCCAGCAACAACGGCTCGAGCACGCTGAACGGCGGCTCGCTGCCGGCCAGCCCGACCCAGCAGCCGATCGCCTCGAGCGCCGCCAACACGGTGCCGATCACGGTCGGCGCCGGGGTGAGCGGCGTGCCGAATATTCCGGCCGTCAGCGTGACGATCTGCGCGCCGGGCACGAGCAACTGCCAGACGATCAACAACATCCAGCTCGACACCGGCTCGTTCGGGCTGCGCGTGGTGAGCTCGGTGCTCAATCAGTCGTTGCTCGCCGCGTTGCCGACGAGCGCGTCGGCGAGCGATGGCGCGCCGCTCGCCGAATGCGCGACGTTCGCCGACGGCTACACGTGGGGCTCCGTGCGTACCGCGATCGTCAAGGTGGGCGGCGAGACGACGAGCGCGAGCGGCATCCCGCTGCAGATCATCGGCGACATGAACGCGAGCACGATACCCGCGCGCGGCTGCGGCAGCGGCCCGGCCGAGAACACGGCCAGCGAGCTCGGCGCGAACGGCATTCTCGGCGTGGGCACCGCGCCCATCGATTGCGGCGCCACCTGCGCGAATGCCGCCACCGCGGCGACCTACAGCAACTACTTCGCCTGCCCGAGCGGCGCGTCCTGCATACGCGCGGCGGTGCAGACCACGCAGCAGGTCGCCAATCCGGTGGCGAATTTCCTCGCCGACAACAACGGCGTGATCGTGCAGATGCCGCCGCTGCCCGACGCCGGCGCGCCATCGGCGAACGGCACGCTCGTGTTCGGCATCGGCACGCAGTCGAACAACGCGCTCGCCGCCGCGCAGACCTTCACGACCGACCCGTACGGCGACCTGAACAGCAGCGTGTACAACGGCACGACGGTGCAGGCGTTCCTCGATTCCGGCTCGAACGGCTACTTCTTCGCCGATAGTTCGCTCGCGCTGTGCGGCAGCAACTTCCCGGGCTTCTACTGCCCGTCGTCGGCGCAAACCCGCTCGGTCAAGCTGGTCGGCCTGAACAACGCCTCGACAACGGCCAGCATCGGCATCGTGAGCGCGGCGACGCTGTTCGGCAACGCCGCCAACTATGCGTTCAACGACCTCGCCGGCCAGATCGGCGGCAATAGCAGCTTCGACCTCGGTCTGCCGTTCTTCTATGGCCGCTACGTGTACTACGGCATCGACAAGACCGCGAACGGCGGGGCCGCGCCTTTCGTCGCCTTCTGAGCGTTCCGAGCGTTCCGAGCGCCCAGCCGGACGTCGGGCCGGCTGAATCCCGGGCCGGGACACCCCGGCCCGAAGTCCGGCAGGCTGCGCGAGATCGCGTGGCCTGACGGGCCATCCGTCGAAATACCCCGGTTTCTCCGCCCTTATCCGCCGATCGGCGCTTGCGTCGAGCGGGAATAATCGCTCTCACTGGAAAGAGGCGCCGTGCCTCGGCCGACTGGAGAGCTTCGTGGCAGAGGATAGCGACCTCGAAAAAACCGAATCCGCCACTCCCCGGCGCCTGCAGAAGGCGCGCGAGGAAGGGCAGGTCGCGCGTTCGCGGGAGCTGTCGACGTTCGCTTTGCTGGCGGCGGGGTTCTACGGCGTGTGGGGTCTGTCCGGCCAGATCGGCGATCACCTCGAGGCGATGCTGCGAGCCTCGTTCGCGTTCAATCACGCGAGCACCTTCGACACCAACCGCATGCTGAGCGGCGCCGGCTCGGCCGCGCGCGAAGGGCTCTATGCGCTGCTGCCGATTCTCGGCCTGACCGGCGCGGCCGCGCTGCTCGCGCCGATGGCGCTCGGCGGCTGGCAGCTCTCGGCGAAAGGGCTCGAACCGAAGTTCAGCCGGCTCAATCCGGTCGAGGGCCTGGGCCGCATCTTTTCGATCAACGGACCGATCCAGCTCGGCATGTCGATCGCGAAAACGCTCGTGGTCGGGCTGATCGGCGGCACGGCGATCTGGAACCGTCGCGAAGCATTCCTCGCGCTCGCGACGCAGCCGCTCCATCTCGCGCTCGCCAACTCCGTGCATCTGATCGCCGTGTGCTGCGGCATGACGGTGGCGGGCATGTTCGCGGTGGCCGCGCTCGACGTGCCGTACCAGCTCTGGCAGTTCCACAAGAAGCTGCGCATGACCAAGGAAGAGGTGAAGCGCGAGCATCGCGAAAGCGAAGGCGATCCGCACATCAAGGGCAAGATTCGCCAGCAGCAGCGCGCGATCGCGCGGCGCCGGATGATGGCGCAGGTGCCGAAGGCCGACGTCGTCGTGACGAACCCGACGCACTTCGCGGTCGCGCTGCAATACACCGACGGCGAGATGCGCGCGCCGAAGGTGGTCGCGAAGGGCGTGAACCTCGTGGCCGCGCGGATTCGCGAACTCGCCGCCGAACACAACGTGCCGCTGCTCGAAGCGCCGCCGCTCGCGCGGGCGCTCTATCACAACGTCGAGCTGAATCGCGAGATTCCGGGGCCGCTCTATGGCGCGGTTGCCGAGGTGCTCGCGTGGGTCTATCAGCTGCGGCGCTTCCGGACCGAAGGCGGCGCGGTGCCGGTCGCGCCGACCGAACTCGACGTACCTGCCGAACTCGACAAGGGTGGCATATCGGACGACGACGCGGCCGAAGACGCAGACGACGCGGCCGCGGAAGCCGCCGACACGCTCGACCCCGCTAGCGACGACACGAACAACGCCAACAAGGGAGCCTCCGCATGAACGCTCGCGCCGGTTTCCTCGGCCGACGGCCGGATGCCTTGAGCAGCACCAATCTGCGCGCCCTCGCCGGGCCGGTGCTGATCTGCATGATCCTCGGCATGATGATTCTGCCGTTGCCGCCGTTCCTGCTGGACCTGCTGTTCACCTTCAACATCGCGCTCTCGGTGATGGTGCTGCTCGTCAGCATGTACACGATGAAGCCGCTCGACTTCGCCGCATTCCCGAGCGTGCTGCTGTTCTCGACGCTGCTGCGGCTCTCGCTGAACGTCGCCTCGACGCGGATCGTGCTGCTCGAAGGCCACACCGGCCCCGATGCGGCCGGCCAGGTGATCGAGTCGTTCGGCCACTTCCTCGTGGGCGGCAACTTCGCGGTCGGGATCGTCGTGTTCGTGATCCTGATGGTCATCAACTTCATGGTCATCACGAAGGGCGCGGGGCGGATCGCCGAAGTGTCCGCGCGCTTCACGCTTGACGCGATGCCCGGCAAGCAGATGGCGATCGACGCCGATCTGAACGCGGGGCTCATCAACGAGGAACAGGCGAGGAAGCGCCGCGCCGAAGTCGCCCAGGAAGCCGAGTTCTACGGCTCGATGGACGGCGCGAGCAAGTTCGTGCGCGGCGATGCGATCGCCGGCCTGCTCATCATGGTCATCAACATCATCGGCGGGTTGATCGTCGGGATGGTCCAGCACGACATGAGCTTTGCGGCGGCGGGCAAGAACTACACGCTGCTGACGATCGGCGACGGCCTCGTTGCGCAGATTCCGTCGCTCGTCATTTCGACGGCGGCCGGCGTGATCGTTTCGCGCGTCGCGACCAACGAGGACATCGGCACGCAGCTCACGGGGCAACTGTTCACGAATCCGCGCGTGCTGATGATTACGGGCTGCATTCTCGTGCTAATGGGCCTGATTCCAGGCATGCCGCACTTCGCGTTCCTGATTCTCGGCGGCGCGCTGATCCAGCTCGGCCGCACGATGAAAAAGCGCGCTGCGGAGCGCAAGAGCAGCACCGCGCTCGCCGAGGTCGCGCCGGCCGCGCTTGCGCCGGTCGAGAACACCGAGGCCAGCTGGGACGACGTGACGATGATCGACACGCTCGGCCTCGAAGTCGGCTACCGGCTGATTCCGCTCGTCGACAAGAATTCGGACGGCGAACTGCTCAAGCGCATCAAGAGCATCCGCAAGAAGTTCGCGCAGGAAATCGGCTTTTTGCCGCCCGTCATTCATATTCGCGACAACCTCGAATTGCGGCCGAACGGCTATCGCATTGCGCTGAAGGGTGTCGAGATCGGCGCGGGCGAAGCGTATCCGGGCCAGTGGCTCGCGATCAATCCGGGCCAGGTGTCGGCCGCGCTGCCCGGCACGCCGACCCAGGACCCGGCGTTCGGCCTGCCCGCGATCTGGATCGACACGAACCTGCGCGAACAGGCGCAGGTGTACGGCTACACGGTCGTCGATTCGAGCACGGTGGTGGCGACGCACCTCAATCACCTCGTCGTCACGCATGCGTCGGAACTGCTCGGCCGCCGCGAAGTGCAGGCGCTGATCGAGCGGATGCAGAAGGACACGCCCTCGCTCGTCGACGATCTCGTGCCGAAGGCGCTGCCGCTCAATACGCTGCAAAAGGTGCTGCAGAATCTGCTCGAAGAGGGCGTGCCGATCCGCGACATGCGCACGATTCTCGAAGCGCTCGCCGAGCACGCGGCGAAGATCACCGATGCACACGAACTGACCGCCGCGGTACGCCTCGCGCTGGGCCGCGCGATCACGCAGCAGTGGTTCCCCGGTACCGGCGACATGCAGGTGATGGGGCTCGACGCGAACCTCGAACGCGTGCTGTCGCAGGCGCTCTCGACCGGACCGAACCCGGGGCTCGAACCGGGCCTCGCGCATACGCTGCTCGCCGAGACGCAGAAGGCGATGACGCGTCAGCAGAATCTCGGTCTCGCGCCGGTGCTGCTCGTGCAGCACGCGTTGCGGCCGATGCTCGCGCGCTTCCTGCGCCGCAGCCTGCCGCAACTGAAGGTGCTGTCGTATGCGGAAGTGCCCGACACGAGGCACGTCAAGGTGGTGAATCTGATCGGCGCGCAGGGCTGAGCGGCTTGGCGTGCGTGCGGGCGTGTGCATTGACGGCGGAAACCGGCGCTTCGAGGCGCCGGTTTTTGTTTGGGGCCGTGGTTTTGCGGCCCGGCGCGCGGCTTCGCGGGTGTCGCCACCTCGGCCGCGACTTGCTCGCGCGACATGTCCGGCATGTGTCCATCGCACGAATAGCCCGCTTTTCACGGTCTTTATCCATCGATCGTCGCTCGACAGCTTTCGCAATAATTGATCTCAATGGGAAGGGTATATCGCCGGTCCGCTAGTCCGTTCACCTCATCGGGGGTCCAGCTTGAACATTCGTAAATTTGTCGGTGCTACCAGTCGCGATGCGCTGCGGCTCGTTCGCGAAGCACTTGGCCCCGACGCGGTCGTGCTGTCGAATCGCACGATGGACGACGGCAGCGTCGAAATCGTCGCGCTCGCCGATAGCGATCTCGCTGCGATCACACCGAAAGCGCGCGAGGGCGCGGCGACCGGGCTGGCTGTGCCGATGGGGGCGGGCATGGGCTCGCAAGTCGCACCGCGCGTGCTGCCGGCGGCACCGATGGCAGCGGCGAATCCGTACGCGAGCGGTATGCCCGACGTGTTTTCGTCGGTGTTCGGCGCGAGCCCGGAAGCGGGCGAGGGGGCGATGCCGGTGAGCAGCGCGTTCGCGAATGACGCGCAGCATGGCGCGGCGATTGCCACTGTGCCGAAAGCCATGCCCGGTGCGAATCCGGCGCTTCATTCGACGGCGCTTTCCGCGGGCAACGCGATGCCCGCTTCAGCCACCGCATTGCCGGGCAAAGCCGCGCCAAGTGCGGCCGGCAACGCGACCGACATCGCAACGGCCGGCGCCGCGCTCGCGGCGAGCCAGCCCGCGTCTATTGCAGCGGCAGCGCCCGCCATGCCGTCCAGTTCCAGTGCTCGCGCAGCCGCCACACGTCTGTCCGAAGACATTCGCGCGGATCTGCTCAAGGCCGCCGGCGTGCCGGTGCCACCCGTCGCGGCCGCTACCGAATCAATCGCGCCGCGCACGATGGCCGAATCGAATCCGTGGCTCATCGATCACGCACGCCGCATCGCCGCCGAGCAGCAGCAACAGGGCGGCGAATACAGCGCGCGTCCCGCCGCGATGACACCTGCCGTCGCGACGTCCAAGGGGCTCGGCAGCACCGTCGAGGTGAACCGTGCCGCCGCACCATCGACTGGACCCGCGGCCAAACCGGCGGCTGCCGAGCCGTCTTTCATCGACACGCCCGAGTGGGCTCGCGAAGCCGCGCAGGTCGCCGCGCGCCGCACCGCGCAGAGGCTCGCGCCTATGCCGCCCGCCGCCGACGAAACCCGCACGCCCGCCGCGGTCGCCGAAGCGATCAAGGCGCGTATGGAGCAGGTCGTCAAGGACACTGTCATGAACGAGCTGTCGTCGATGCGCGGCATGATGGAAGAGCACTTCGCGGGCCTCTTGTGGGGCGATCGCCAGCGCCGCAATCCGGCGCGCGCCGCGCTCACCAAGCATCTGTTCGCGGCGGGTTTTTCCGCGCAGCTCGTACAGATGATGGTCGACAACCTGCCCGACGACATCGAGACGATGGACGGCGGCATGGACTGGGTTCGCTCGGTGCTCGAATCGAATCTGCCCGTGATGGAAAACGAAGACGCGCTGATGGAGCGCGGCGGCGTGTTCGCACTGATGGGCCCGACCGGCGTCGGCAAGACGACGACCACGGCCAAGCTCGCCGCGCGCTGCGTGATGCGCTTCGGCGCGAGCAAGGTCGCGCTGCTCACGACCGACAGCTACCGGATCGGCGGTCACGAGCAGCTGCGCATCTTCGGCAAGATTCTTGGCGTCTCGGTGCATGCGGTGAAGGACAGCGCCGATCTGCAACTCGCGCTCTCCGAGCTGCGCAACAAGCACATCGTGCTGATCGACACGATCGGCATGAGCCAGCGCGACCGCCTCGTGTCGGACCAGATCGCGATGCTGTGCCGAGCCGGTCAGCCGGTGCAGCGCCTTCTGCTGCTCAACGCGACGAGCCACGGCGACACGCTGAACGAAGTCGTGCAGGCGTATCAGCGCGCGCCGGACCAGCAGCCGCTCGCCGGTTGCATTCTCACCAAGCTCGACGAAGCGACCAACCTCGGCGGCGTACTCGACACGGTGATTCGCTACAAGCTGCCCGTGCATTACGTCTCGACCGGACAGAAAGTGCCGGAGAACCTGTACGTCGCGACGAAGAAATTCCTCATCAAGAGCACGTTCTGCATTCCGCGCGACAACTCGCCGTTCGTGCCGCAGGACGACGACATTCCCGCGTTGCTGTCTTCGCTGTCCGCGCGCTCGACGGCCGAGCTGCACGAGGTTCGCTTTGGATAAGCTCGTTTCGGATCAGGCGGAAGGACTGCGGCGGCTGCTTGCCCGCGGCGGCGCGCGCGTGATCGCGGTGACGGGCGCGGCGGCGGGCGCCGGGAGCACGACCGTGGTCGTCAATCTCGCCGCGGCGCTCGCGCAGCAGGGCAAGGACGTGCTCGTGATCGACGAATGCGTCGGCGAGCAATCGGTGAGCGCGATGCTCGGCGGCTTGCGCGGCGCGGGCAATTTCGCGGCGGTGATGCGCGGCGAGATGGCGGTGGATTGCGCCGCCGCGCGCCATGCGCTCGGCTTTTCGGTGCTGGCCGCCTCGCGCAACAACCGCGAGGGGCACGCGGAGACCGACTTCAGCGTGTTGCTCGACGGTTCCGCCGACATCGTGCTGATCGACGCGCAACTCGACGACGCAGGGCATCTCTCGCCGTTCGCGAAGCAGGCGCACGACGTGATGATCGTCACGCGCGTGTCGGCCCAGGCGATCACCGACGCGTATGCGTGCATGAAGCGTCTGCACTACGCGCACGCGTTCGCACAGTTTCGCCTGCTGGCGAATCATGTGCAAAGCGCAAACGACGCGCATGCCACGTTCGCGAATTTTGCCGGCGTGGCCGGGCGCTATCTGACGGTGTCGCTCGAAGACGCCGGCTGCATTGCGGCCGACGCTCGCATGGCGCGGGCGCTGGAGTTGTCGCGCTGTGTCGTCGACGCGTTCCCGTCGGCGCCGGCCGCGCGCGACTTCCGCCAGCTCGCCGCCGAATTGCAGTACTGGCCGATGCGGCCAGCGATGTCGTCGCAAACGCCCCGGCGGGCGTCCGCGACAGTTACAGCGGCGCACCACGCCGACCAACCGTCCGCGCAGCACGCTTAAGCGGCGTGCACGAGGAGAAGGGGAGCACGATGTACAACGCTCAGGGAAAGATTTCCCAGGCCGAAGTTCTGACGAAGTACGCACCGCTGGTGCGTCGGCTCGGCTTGCAGCTGGTCGCGAAAATGCCGGCGAGCGTCGATCTCGACGACCTGATCCAGGCCGGCATGATCGGCTTGCTGGATGCCGCCGGGCGCTACAAGGAAGACCAGGGCGCGCAGTTCGAGACCTACGCCAGCCAGCGGATTCGCGGCGCGATGCTCGACGAGCTGCGCAGCAACGACTGGCTGCCGCGCAGCCTGCGACGCACGTCGCGCGAAGTGGAAACGGCGGTGCACAAGGTGGAGCAGAACCTCGGCCGCTCGGCGAGCGAAACGGAGGTCGCCGAGCACCTGCAGATGCCGCTCGACGAGTATCAGTCGATGCTGCAGGACCTGCACGGCAGCCAGCTCATCTACTACGAAGACTTCGACCGTTCCGCCGACGACGAGCCGTTTCTGGACCGCTACTGCGTCGATCATTCGGACCCGCTCTCGGCCTTGCTCGACGACAGCCTGCGCGCGGCGCTCGTCGAGGCGATCGACCGCTTGCCGGAGCGCGAGAAGCTGCTGATGTCGCTGTACTACGAGCGCGGCATGAACCTGCGCGAAATCGGCGCGGTGATGGAAGTCAGCGAATCGCGCGTGTGCCAGCTGCATAGCCAGGCCGTGGCGCGCCTGCGCGCGCGGCTGCGCGAAATGGCCTGGGCGAACGCCGAGACGAACTGAAGCGCTGGTTTGAAGACCGGCTGGCGGCCCGCCCGCCCCTGTTCAACCGAGGCAGCGCCAACAGGCTCGCTGCACGACGTGCGCAGCTTGCCGCACAGTGTTTCTCACGCGCCGGCCATTTCATGTTCGGCGGCGAGCGCCAGAAATGCCGAGCGCGACATGCCGCGCGCCTGCGCATACGCGTCGATCTCCTGCACCAGGACCTCGGGCAGCGAGATGTTGATGCGCACCGCTTTTCTCAACGCCGGAATGTTGCGCGTTGTCACGAACCCCCACACAAAACCCGCGAACTCCGGATTGCGCCGATGCGCGCTGAGCGTGAGCGGCTCGGGCAGCGGCAACCCTTCGTCGAGCAGGGTTTCGAGGTGGGATTCGATCGCTTCCCTGGCATTCGCATAGGCTTCCTCGAGCGTATCGCCCGCGGAGTGGCAGCCCGGAATGTCGGGCACCACCACGCCGAACGCGTGCGTGCCGTCTCCAGGCTCGACTGCGATTGGAAAGATCAGATGCTTCATTTCAGCCCCGCCTGTTTCAGAATGCTGTTCAGTGTGCCGGGCGGAAGATCCTTTTTCGGATGCGGGACGGTCACGAGACCGGACTTTTCCGCGTGCCGAAAATGATGGTGGCTGCCCGTTATCCGGACGAGTTGCCAGCCATGGGCTTGGATCAATTTGACGACCTCGGCGCTCTTCATACTGCAGTCCTCTCATCATACACATCATTACACAACCTCGATAGTGGCAAAATCTCGCGTGTGAATGCGCCGTAACGGTGAGCCGGGCGACGCATACGAAAACGCGAGCGGGACTGCCATTTCAACGTGATGTGGCGCTGCGCGCCAGCTAGCCGAATGGCTAACGTTGCGAGAAAGAGGGAGATGTGGTGAGGGAAGGGCGGCGTTGCCGGATCGGCATCGCGAAGAACAGGCGCAAGCAGTACGCCCACCTGCCGAGGCGCGTTCCCGATCGTATCCAACAGGTCGTCCGCGAGGCTTTCAAGCGGGCCCGCACTGAGACCGACCGCGCGAAGCCGTCGTTGGATTTCGAGTCTTTGGCCGAAATGGCGCCAAAAACGAGCCGGGTTCGAGCCGGCCGAATCTATTTCGAGTCGGCAGGCTCGTTCTGACTATTTTTCGAGCTCACGCGTCAGGTTTTTCCTGGGAAGAAGTGTCGCGCGTGTACGAGCGGATCAAAGTCCCGAATAAGCCGGCACCCGCCCATCCGGGCCATACAGATTGACCTTGGGCGGCACGTTGACCTGTAGCGCCTTCAGCGCGCGCTGGTTGTAATCCATGCGCACGCGGATCAGCTCGCCGTTGTTGGTATTGACGCGCCGCGCTCGCTCGGCCGCTTTTTGCAGCAGCTTCCACTGCATCGCGAGCCGCGTGTCGGTGCTCGCCGCGAGTTCCATGCCGGACCAGCCGGCCGGCAAGCCGAGCTCGGCCAGTTGCGCGTCGCGCGCGGCTTCGAGCCGCGCGAGCACGCCAACCAATTCGGTTTTCTTCTCGACGATCGCGGGCAGTTGCTCGTCCAGCGGCGACACAGCGGTCAGCGCCTTCGTTTCGAGCGTGAGAATCGAGGCGAACGCTTCGACGGTCGAATGTTCTTCGATCAGGATGGCAACCAGGGCGTCTTTCATGTCAACGACTCGCTATGCGCGGCGGCGCGCGCGGGGTGCGCGAGCCGAGTTTGTCGAACGCCGCCCGGCATGTCGTCGCACTGCGAGGTGCCGATCAGTTGCCGGTCGACGAGGTTTTGTTCTGCAACAGGTCGCGCGCCGTCTGCAGCACGCCGTCGGCGATCTTGCCGGAGTCGATCTGCAGCGTGCCGTCCTTGATGGCCTGTTTGATCGACTCGACGTGCGCCATGTCGATGTCGGCCGAACCGCTCGCCGCGAGGCTGCGCAGATGCTGCGACAGGCCCGACAGGCTCACGTTCGCGTCGCCGGCGCCGCTGTTCGAGCTCGGCGCGCCCGTGCTCGCGCCCTGCGTGGCGCCCGTTGCCGGCGCGGTGTCGCCCTGTTGCGAACGGGATACGGCGTCTTTCAACGTCGGCAGATTCGATGAGGTGGTGGAATCGACTTTCACGATAGGCTTCCTGAACGATTTGATTCTGATAACGGCAAGCGCCGCTCAAAACTTTAGCGCAATCGCTCCACGCCCGGCCCGGCTTTGCCTGGCCATCCGACCCTTTCCACATCGTTTCCACCCGCGCCGCGACACGCTCCCCGCGCACATGCGCCACGGTCGTTCCGGCCGCGAGCCCGTTCGCGCGAGGCAGGGCAGCGAACCTGCTCACATCTGGATCTCGACCGTTCCGTCATCCTTGACGATGCCGGAGATGATCTGCCCGTTCGCGGTCTTGACCCGCACCTGCTGGCCCGGCGACGCGTTGCTCATCGCGCTGCCCTCGGCCGAAATCGAGAAGCCGTCGCCGGCGGCCACGACCCGCACGGTTTGGCCGATCGCCACCGCCGACGCGCTCTTCAGCATGTCGCGGCGCAATGGCATGCCGCTCGCGATCCGCACGAGCGAGACCGAGCCGACCGCCTGCGACGGATCGGTGACGATCGCCTGCGGCAGGCCGGTCAGATCGCCGTCGCGCGCGACGAGGTCGGCGGCCGTCAGCACTTCGCCCGGCGCCATCGCGCGCGAGGCGAGGTAGTAGGTCGCGTGCAGCGCGATGCGCGCCTGCAGGTAGAGGGTCCACGGCTTCTCGCCCGCGCAGCGCACGCCGACCGTCATGCGGCCCCACAGGCGCGCGCCGCTCGGCAGGAACGGTTCGAGCGAGGTGCAGGCGGCCAGCCCGCGCGGAAACGCGGGCGCGACCGTGATGTCGACCTTGCCGGGCAATCCCGCGGACTGCTGCTGCAGGAACGCGAGCGCGGCGGCGTGGATCGCTTCCGGGTCCTGCTGACCGGGCAGCGGTGCGGCTTGCGCAGGCGTTGCGATGGCCGCGGCGGCGGCCATCTGCTGGTTTCTCAGTGTCAGGGCCGTCACCGGCTGACGTGCCGCGGCCACCTGCGTTCGCGCGGGCGTTGCGGCAACTGCAACCGTAGCCACTGCGCCTGCCTGCGGTTGCACCGAGGCGATTGGCTTGCCGTTCGCACCGAATTCGGGCGGTTCGCCGCGTGCCGCGAGACTATCGAAACCGCCTTGCGGCGCATTGGCGGCGATGGGCCGCGCATTGGCAGCGCCGACACCGTTCGGCGCGGGCGTCACCGTTACCGGGACAGCGGCGCGCGCGGCTGGCTCGATGTTCACGCGTGCCACGCCCGAGGCCCCCGCATTGGCCGGCGCGGGAATCGTCACGACGCCGCTGGCGTCCGGCCTGAAGCTCGTGCGGATCAGCGCCGGCGCGGCGGCGGGGGCTTCGCCCGCGCCCGGAATGACGATCGCGCCGCTCGCGCCCGCGGCGCGTGCGAACGCATCGTTATCGGCGGTTGGCCGCGAGGCCGGCGCCCGCCCGAGCGACTGTGCCGTGGCAGCCGCCAGCGACGCCGCCGAGGACGCACGCTGCGCGGGCGTCTGCATCTGCTGCACGAGATCGTTGAGCGCCGCCGGATTCTTTTCGCCGGGTCCCGGAATCACGATCGGCCCGCCGCCGTCGTGCTCTTGCGCCTGCGCCTGGGTTGTGGCCGGCAACAGCACGATGCCGCCCGCGACCCATAACGCGACCTGCACGACGAGCCGCGTGCAAAGACGCGCGAGCAGCCGCGAGCCGGCTCGCATCGCCACGCGCGGCACAACCCGCGGTGCGTGCATGGCGTGCCGCGAACCCTCTTCCGCGCCCGCAACCATACCCGCACTCGCGCCCGAATCTGCACGATCTGCCGCCGCGCAATACGTGCGCTGCGGCAAGGCGGAAGTGGGCTGGTCCATCGTGGGTCTCCATCGAATGCATCGGTACGCCTTGCATTCTAGTGAGCGCCTCTCTCGCGCAAACGTTGAATAGAAGCCCCCTTTCCCGGTTATTCGTCCGATTGCCGCTTGCGCCCGGCCCATAAGATGCACCTCATGCAAAAAGGTCTTGCCGGCCGCCGCGCCGCTCGCTTGCATGTTCAGCGCACGACAGGTTCGGCGCATTCACGGCAAGACCTTGGGAACGTTCTCGGGAGATTTCCATGCTGGACAAACTCGATGCCGAATTCGCCTTCGGCCGGCAGGCGATGGATGTGCGCGCCTACCGGCAGGAACTGCTGTCGTCGAACATCGCCAATGCCGACACGCCCGGCTACAAGGCGCGCGACGTCGACTTCGCCTCGTCGCTTGCCGGTGCGCTGAAGAAGACGGGCGGCAGCAGCGCGGGCCAGGGTGCGTCGAACAGCTCGACGCTCGCGATGACGCAACCGGCCGGCGTGACGAGCGGCATGTCGATGTCGGCGACCGAACCCGGCCACATGAGCGGCAAGACGACGCTCACGGCAACGGGCGGCAGCCCCGACGACTACGGCAACCTGCAATACCGGATTCCGGTGCAGCCTTCGCTCGACGGCAACACGGTCGACATCGACACCGAGCGCGTGCAGTTCGCCGACAACACGCTGCATTTCGAATCGGGCATGACGGTGGTGTCGAACCAGGTGAAGACGATGCTCGCGGCGATCACGTCGGGCAGCTAACCGGGGGCACACGAATACACGATCCGCGCGCATGGCGGCAAAGCGCCAAAGCGCGCGGAACGCAGAGGCTGCCAGGCGCAGCAAAGTAAGGCAAACGCAGCAAAGCGCACGCAACAGATAACAGATGCAACAGATGCGCGAAACACGCTCAAGACAGGCGCGCGATCCGCGCGAACGAGCGTGGCGGTACCGAACGAAACGCTACGGGACTTAACGTGAAGCCGGCCCGAACCGGCAGGAGAGGTCAGGAAACATGCCATCCCTGATGAATATTTTTGGTGTTGCAGGCTCCGCGATGTCGGCGCAGTCGCAGCGGCTCAACGTGACGGCGTCGAACCTCGCCAACGCGGACAGTACCACCGGCCCGGACGGCCAGCCGTACAAGGCCAAGCAGGTCGTGTTCGCGGTGAACCCGCTCGGCGGCGCGCGCTCGGGCTCCGGCCAGCAGGTCGGCGGCGTGCAGGTGACGGGCGTGATCGACGACCCTTCGCCGATGAAGACCGCCTACGAACCCGGCAATCCGGCCGCCGACGCCGACGGCTACGTGACCTTGCCGAACGTCGACCCGGTGCAGGAAATGGTCAACATGATCTCGGCTTCGCGTTCGTATCAGGCCAACGTCGAAACGCTGAACACCGCCAAAACCCTGATGCTGAAAACGCTCACGATCGGAACCTGAGGAGAGAGCCTTGACCACCAACACCACGATCGGCAGCAACGGCACGACCGTTTCGCAGACGCTGCTCGACACGATGAACGGCGCGAACGCGACCGGTTCGACGGGCAGCACGTCGGGCACCTCGGCCACCGATCTGCAGAACACGTTTCTGCAACTGCTCGTCGCGCAGCTGAAGAACCAGGACCCGACCAATCCGATGGACAGCTCGCAGATGACCTCGCAGCTCGCGCAGATCAGCACGGTGCAGGGCATCAGCCAGCTCAACACCTCGCTGTCCTCGCTGTCGACGCAGCTTTCGGCGGGCCAGCAATCGCAGTCCGCGCTGCTGATCGGCTCGACCGTGCTCGCGCCGGGCAATTCGATCTCGGTGGCGAGCGGCAAGGCCACGCCGTTCGGCGTCACGCTCGCCAACGACGTGAGCGACCTGCAGGTGGTCGTGAAGAACTCGGCCGGCACGATCGTCAACACGATCGACCTCGGCAAGCAGTCGGCCGGCACGGTGCCGGTCGGCTGGACGCCGACCGACGCGGCGGGCAATACGCTCGCCGACGGCACCTACACGATCACCGCGACCGGCTCGATCAACGGCCAGCAGGCCACGGCCACCACGCTGACCGGCGCGACCGTGGACGGCGTCGTGACGCAGAGCAGCGGTACGGCGGGCCTCGTGCTGTCGAATGGTTCGACGGTCGGGCTGACGGACATCGCCGCGATCCTCTGATTCAGATCAATTCAGTTACGACTTTCCAGATACGGAGCACGTCATGGGTTATCAACAAGGTTTGAGCGGGTTGTCCGCGTCGTCGAGCGATCTCGACGTGATCGGCAACAACATCGCCAACGCCAACACGGTCGGCTTCAAGAGCGGCACCGCCGAATTCGCCGACATGTACGCCAATTCGATCGCGACGGCCGTGAACCAGCAGGTCGGTATCGGCACGCAGCTTTCCGAAGTGCAGCAGCAGTTCTCGCAAGGCACGATCACCACGACCAACCAGGCGTTGAACGTGGCGATCAACGGCAACGGTTTCTTCCAGATGTCGAGCAACGGCACGCTGACCTATTCGCGCAACGGCGTGTTCCAGCTCGACAAGAACGGCTACATCACGAACGCGCAGGGGCTCCAGCTGATGGGCTACGGCGCCAACAGCTCGGGCATCATCAACACCGCGCAGACCGTGCCGCTGAAGGTGCCGACCGCGAACATCGCGCCGCAGGCGACCACCTCGATCACCGCGGGCCTGAACCTCAACGCGCAGGACGACCTGATGCTCGGCGCGCCGACCGTGACGGCCGGCGCGGGCAACACCGGCACGCTCAACACGACCGGCGCGACGATCACGAACGGCGCCGCGGGCACCAACACCGACAACTACACGATCAACTTCACGAGCCCGACGACCTACACGATCACGGATCACACGCTCGGCACGACCTCGGCTTCGCAGGACTTCACCGCCGGCACCGCGATCACGCTCGGCAACGGCGAGAGCATCACGTTCAGCGGCGCACCGGCGAGCGGCGACAGCTACACCGTCGCGCCGAATCCGACCGCGTTCAACCAGAACAGCGCGTCGACCTACAACTACTCGACCAGCACGACCGCCTACGACACGCTCGGCGGCTCGCAGACGGTCAACATGTATTTCGCGAAGACGTCCGCCGGCACGTGGAACGTGTACGCGGGCACCTCGACCGGCGCGGCGACGCTCGTCGGCACGGCGAACTTCAACTCGTCGGGCACGCTCGTCAGCACGGCCAACCCCGACGGCACGCCGACCACGACGCTCGGCGCGTTCAACGTGTCGATCCCGACCTCGGACGGTTCGTCGACGCCGCAAAACATCACGCTGAACCTCGGCACGACCACGCAGTACGGCGGCAAGGACGGCGTGAACAGCCTCTCGACCGACGGCTACGCGGCAGGCCAGCTGACCAGCTTCACGGTCGGCACCGACGGCACGCTGACCGGCAACTACTCGAACGGGCAGACCGCCGCGCTCGGCCAGATCGTGCTTGCGAACTTCTCGAACCAGAACGGCCTCGTCGATCTCGGCAACAACGAGTACGGACAGACCGCGGCTTCGGGCGTCGCGCAGATTTCCGCGCCGGGCTCGACCAATCACGGCGTGCTGCAAGGCGGCGCGGTCGAAAACTCGAACGTCGATCTGACGAGCGAGCTGGTGAACCTGATTACCGCGCAGCGCAACTATCAGGCGAACGCGCAGACGATCAAGACCCAGCAGACCGTCGACCAGACCCTGATCAACCTGTAAGCCAACGGGACCCCATCATGGATCGGCTGATCTACACCGCGATGTCGGGCAGCACGCAGGCGCTCGAACAGCAGGCGATCGTCGCGAACAACCTCGCGAACGCCTCGACCACGGGTTTTCGCGCGCAGCTCGAAACCTTCCGCGCCGTGCCGATGTCGTTCGGCGACGGCAGCTCGATCAACGACGACACGACCCGCACGTTCGTGCTGTCGTCGACGCCGGGCGCCGACTACACGCCGGGGCCGATCCAGCAGACCGGCAATCCGCTCGACGTGGCGATCCAGGGGCCGGGCTGGCTGTCGGTGCAAACCGCCGACGGCAACGAGGCCTACACGCGCGCGGGCAACCTGCACATCGACGAAAACGGCCAGCTCGTGAACGCGACCAATCAGGTCGTGCTCGGCAACGGCGGGCCGGTGTCGGTGCCGCCGGGCGCGGAGATCACGATCGGCAAGGACGGCACGGTGTCGGCGCTGACGCCCGGCGATCCGCCGACCGCGGTCGTGACCGTCGATCAGCTGAAGCTCGTGAACCCCGATCCGCAGACGCTCACGCGCGGCGACGACGGCCTCTTTCGCACCGCCGACGGCAATCCCGCCGACGCCGATCCGACCGTCACGCTCGCACCGGCCTCGCTCGAGGGCAGCAACGTGAATCCGGTCAGCGCGATGGTCTCGATGATCACCAACGCGCGCCAGTTCCAGATGCAGACGCAGCTGCTGGAAAACGCCGACAAGAACGATCAGTCCGCCAACCAGCTGCTCAGCTTCAGCTGACGGATTGCCATGGGGCGCGCGATGAGGCGCGCTCCAACATTGGAGAACCCTAAGTGAACCGCTCACTCTATATCGCCGCGACCGGCATGAATGCGCAACAGGCGCAGATGGACGTGATCTCGAACAACCTCGCGAACGTCAGTACCAACGGCTTCAAGGGCTCGCGCGCGGTCTTCGAGGATCTGCTGTACCAGACCATCCGCCAGCCCGGCGCGAACTCGACGCAGCAGACCGAACTGCCGTCCGGCATCCAGCTCGGCACTGGCGTGCAGCAGGTCGCGACCGAGCGCCTGTACACGCAGGGCAACCTGCAGCAGACCGGCAACTCGAAGGACATCGCCATCAACGGCGCGGGCTTCTTCCAGGTGCAGATGCCCGACGGCACGACCGCCTACACGCGCGACGGTTCGTTCCAGACCAACGCGCAGGGCCAGCTCGTCACGTCGAGCGGCTATCAGGTGATTCCGGCGATCACGATCCCGACCAACGCCACTTCGCTCACGATCGGCAGCGACGGCGTCGTGTCGATCACGGTGGCCGGTTCGAGCAACAGCCAGCAGCTCGGCTCGATGCAGATCGCGACCTTCATCAACCCGGCCGGCCTCGACGCGAAGGGCGAGAACCTGTTCGCGGAGACCGCCTCGTCGGGTGCGCCGAACGTCTCGCAGCCGGGCCTGAACGGCGCGGGCTCGCTCAACCAGGGCTACGTCGAAGCGTCGAACGTGAACGTCGTGCAGGAACTGGTCAACATGATCCAGACCCAGCGCGCGTACGAAATCAACAGCAAGGCCGTGACGACCTCCGACCAGATGCTGCAAACCCTCAGCCAGATGCAGGTTTGAGGGGCAGGGATTCAAGCAAGGTGATCACGATGTCGGATTTCACTCGCACCCCGGTGCATTCGCGCACGGCCCTGGCGCTCGTGCAGCTCACGCTGCTCGCGGCGCTGGGCGGCTGCGGGCTCGTGCCCAAGGAGCCGATCACGCAGCAGCCGATGACCGCGATGCCGCCGGTTCCGCCGCAGGCGCAGGCGCCGGGCTCGATCTACAACCCGGGTTTCGCGGGCCGCCCGCTGTTCGAAGACCAGCGGCCGCGCAACGTGGGCGACATCATCACGATCGTGATCGCCGAAAACATCAACGCGACCAAGTCGTCGGGCGCGAACGCGAACCGCAACGGCAACACGAATTTCGCCGTGCCGACCGCGGGCTTTCTCGGCGGCCTCTTTGGCAAGACCAACCTGAGCGCGAACGGCGCGAACGTGTTCTCGGGCACCGGCGGCGCGAACGCGTCGAATACGTTCAACGGCACGATTACCGTCACCGTGACGGGCGTGCAGGCGAACGGCAACCTGATCGTGAGCGGCCAGAAGCAGATGCTCATCAACCAGGGCAACGAGTTCGTGCGCTTCTCCGGCGTCGTGAATCCGAACACGATTTCGAGCCTCAACGCGGTGTATTCGACCCAGGTCGCCGACGCGAAAATCGAGTACTCGGCGAAGGGCTATATCGACGAAGCGGAGAACATGGGCTGGCTGCAGCGCTTCTTCCTCAACGTGGCGCCGTGGTAATCATGCGTACCGTTCCGAACCTTCGCGCCTCGTTCTCCCTGCGCCGCTTCGTGCGTCTTTTCCTCGTGCGTCTTCCACACCTGCCGCGCCTCGTGAGCTCCACGCGCTACGGCCGCGCGCTCGCCGCGCTGGCGTCGTCGCTCGCGCTCGCCTGCGCGGTGCTGCCGCTCGCGACGCCCGCGCATGCCGAGCGTCTGAAAGACCTCGCGCAAATTCAGGGCGTGCGCGACAACCCGCTGATCGGCTACGGCCTCGTGGTCGGTCTCGACGGCACCGGCGACCAGACCACGCAGACGCCGTTCACGACGCAGACGCTCGCCAACATGCTGGCGAACCTCGGCATCTCGATCAACAACCAGGCGGCGGGCTCGACCAACTCGCAGTCGTCGCTGTCGAACATCCAGTTGAAGAACGTCGCTGCGGTGATGGTGACAGCGGTGCTGCCGCCGTTCGCGCGGCCCGGCGAGGCGATCGACGTGACGGTGTCTTCGCTCGGCAACGCGAAGAGCCTGCGCGGCGGCACGCTGCTGCTCACGCCGCTCAAGGGCGCCGACGGCCAGGTGTACGCGCTCGGCCAGGGCAACGTCGCGGTCGGCGGCGCGGGCGCGAGCGCGAACGGCAGCAAGGTGCAGGTCAACCAGCTCGCGGCGGGCCGCATCGCGGCCGGCGCGATCGTCGAGCGCGCGGTGCCGACCGCGGTGTCGCAGGCCGGCACGATGCAGCTCGATATGAACGACATGGACTACGACACGACGCAGCGCGTCGTCGCCGCGATCGACAACGCGTTCGGTAGCGGCACCGCGACCGCGCTCGACGGCCGCACGATCCAGTTGCGCGCGCCGGGCGATCCGCAACAGCAGGTCTCGTTCATGGCGCAGTTGCAGAACCTCGACGTGCACCCGGCCCAGGCGGCCGCGAAGGTGATCCTCAATGCGCGCACCGGCTCGATCGTGATGAACCAGATGGTCACGCTGCAGAGTTGCGCGGTCGCGCACGGCAATCTGTCGGTGGTCATCAACACGCAGCCGGTCGTGAGCCAGCCCGGCGCGTTCTCGAACGGCCGCACCGTGGTCGCGCAGCAGTCGCAGATCCAGATGAAGCAGGACAACGGCTCGCTGAAGCTCGTGAACGCCGGCGCGAACCTCGCCGAAGTCGTGAAGGCGCTCAACGCGCTCGGCGCGACGCCCGCGGATCTGATGTCGATCCTGCAGGCCATGAAGGCGGCGGGTGCGTTGCGCGCCGATCTGGAAATCATCTAGGGAAGACAGCAGATGAATTCGAATCCGACCAATAGCGTCAACTCCGCGAACGACCTCAGCAGCCGCTTCGCGCTCGACGTACAGGGCTTCGGCGCACTGAGCGCGCAGGCCAAGGCTTCGCCGCAAGCCGGCATGAAGATGGCCGCGCAGCAGTTCGACGCGGTCTTCACGCAGATGATGCTCAAAAGCATGCGCGATGCGACGCCGCAGGACGGCCCGTTCGATTCGCACGATTCGGCGACCTTCACGTCGATGATGGATCAGCAGTTGGCGCAGCAGTTGTCGAAGAAGGGCATCGGCGTCGCCGACGCGATGCTCAAGCAGTTGATGCGCAACCAGGGCATGCAGGTGGGCGGCTCGGGTGGCGTGGGCGGCGCCGGTGCCGCTGGCGGTCTCGCCGGCATGGCGAACGCGCTCGGCGGCGGCAGCGGCGGCGACGAAGGTCAAACCGCCGCGCTCAACGCGCTCGCGCGCGCCTACGGCAATGCGCAGGCGAACGGCCAGCTCGCGCTCGGCCACGGCTACTCGGGCAATAGTTCGTTGACGCCGCCGTTGCGCGGCGACGGCAGCTCGCCGAAAGTCGATGCGTTCGTCGACAAGCTCGCCGCGCCGGCGCAGGCCGCGAGCGCGGCGACCGGCATTCCGGCGCGCTTCATCGTCGGGCAGGCGGCGCTCGAAACGGGTTGGGGCAAGAGCGAGATCAGGAAAGCCGATGGCTCGACGAGCCACAACGTGTTCGGCATCAAGGCGACGCCGGACTGGACCGGCAAGACCGTCTCGACGGTGACGACAGAATACGTGAACGGCAAGCCGCAGCGCAGCGTCGAAAAATTCCGCGCGTACGACTCGTACGAGGAAGCGATGACCGACTACGCGAGCCTGCTGAAGAACAACCCGCGCTATGCGCAGGTGATCAATTCGTCGCATGACGTGAACGGTTTCGCGAACGGCATGCAGCGCGCCGGTTATGCAACCGACCCGCATTACGCGAAAAAGCTGTTGTCGATCATGCAGAAAATGGGCTGATTAAAGAATGCACGCGACGGGGCCAGGTGCATATAAGACGGAAGAAGGCCGGCTGCCGGAAGGCGGCTGGCCGATCCGCGAGAATAAGCTGTGAGGCGGTACGCGGTACATGAGCGTTGAAGCGGTTCAGGCAGTAGGCGGGCAAGGTGAAAGAGCATGCGTAACGCGCTCGCACGTAAAGGCATATGCATAAAGGCGCGGCAATCGAAGCGGCGCTAAACAGCCGGCGTGAAAAAGCATGGGGAAAGGGGCGGATCGAGTTTTAACGTTTGCGGCGAATTTGCAGCAAATTTTTAATAAAAGTGCCCTAAATTTTGGCTGGGTGCTGCCGCTAACGAGTTAGACCCGATACCGGAAAATCGCTGTCATTCCGGTCGAACGCGCGGGCCGCGGCGGCGCTAAAGACCTTCGGGTCGAAAGAACCGTTGGCGCGTGCCCGCCAGAACATGCATACCGGCAAGCTCATGGATATGAACCAGTCGAATAGCCAGATCGACACACACGGCCAGCCGCACGACCCGCAAGACGAAAGCGTTCCCGATTTCGGCCGCCGCAATCCGCTCGAGATCGGCGTGCAGTTGCGCAATCTCGTCAATCGCGGCGATTTCCTCACCGTCGAATACGCGGGCGGGCAGCTCGTCACTCGCCTGCTCGACGTCGACGTGCGCGAGCGCACCTTCACTTTCGATTGGGGTGCGCTCTCCGAACAGAACAAGGGGCTGCTCGCCGCGCCGCGCTGCAAGTTCCACGCCGCGCCGGACGGCGTGCGTGTCGAGTTCGTGACCGCGACGCCGCGCGAGACGCGCTTCGAGGGACTGCCCGCGTTCGAGGCCGATTTTCCCGAGGTGCTGTTCTACGTGCAGCGCCGCGAATACTTCCGCGTCAACGCGCCGATTCTCGACCCCTACGTGTGTAGCGGACGCTTTCCCGGCGGCGACACGTTCCGCTTCGAGGTGCACGACCTGTCGCTCGGCGGCCTCGGCATGCGCACGACCGACGAGCGCGTCGCCGAATTGCCGATGGGCACGCGCCTGATGGACTGCGAACTCGCGCTCGGCGCGCTCGGCCGTCTATCGCTCGATCTGCAGCTCGTGTCGCATCGCTCGATTGCGCTGCCGAACGGCACGCAGCGCTACCAGCTCGGCTTCCGTTTTCTGACGCTGCCCGGCAGCGCGGAAAACACGCTGCAGCGGCTTATCACGCAGCTCGAAATGAAGCGCCGCTCGCTGGTGCGCTAGCCCGGCACGACGTACCGGACGTACCGGACGAAACGCGCCAAACGAGACGCGCCAAACGAGACGCGCCAAACGAAGCGAGCGCAAACGACGCGAGCCGAACGCAACGCGCACCGTGCACACCGCACGGCGCGCGTTTCTCCGGCTCGGCGCGCAAACGTTGCAACGACGCGAAAGAAAGCGTCGTACGAAGCGGAACGGCCCTCAATTTTTCGCGCGACGGGCCGTTAAAGAGGATGTTCCAGCAACGTGGCGGCAGGTCTGCGGTGCCGCCCTTCAGGATGACGCATGTCCAGCAATCTCTTCAATATCGGCCTCAGCGGACTCAATGCCGCCCAGTGGGGTTTGACGACGACCGGCGAGAACATCAGCAACTCGTCGACGCCCGGCTACTCGCTCGAAACGCCGGTCTATTCGGAAGTCGGCGGCAGCTACACGGGCTCCGGCTATCTGCCGATGGGCGTCTCTACCGACACCGTGCAGCGCCAGTACAGCCAGTATCTGGCGACGGAGCTGAACAACGCGCAGTCGTCGAGTAGCGCGCTCAGCGCGTACAACACGATGATCTCGCAGCTGAACAACCTGGTCGGCAGCCCGACCGCAGGGATCGCGAGCGCCATCACCGGATATTTCACCGGCCTGCAGAACATTGCCAACGACGCGTCGAGCATTTCCACGCGGCAAACCGCGGTTAGCGACGCGCAGACGCTCGCGAACCAGATCAACGCGGCGGGCGCGCAATACGACCAGTTGCGCGCGAGCGTCAACACGCAACTGAGCAACGCCGTCACGCAGATCAACACCTACACCGCGCAGATCGCCGCGCTCAACACGCAGATCACCCAGGCGAGCAGCCAGGGCCAGCCGCCGAACCAGTTGCTCGATCAGCGCGACGAAGCGGTATCGAACCTGTCGCAACTGATCGGCGTGTCGGTCGTGCAGGACAGCAACGGCAGCTACAGCGTGTTGATGTCGAACGGCCAGCCACTCGTGTCGGCCGGCAACAGTTTCAACCTCGGCACGGCGACTTCGGCGAGCGACCCGAGCGAGCTGTCGGTCCAGTACCTCGGCCAGGCCGGCGCGAAACCGGTGCCGACGCCGCAGACGCTTCCCGACGCCAAGGTGTCGGGCGGCACGCTCGGCGGCCTGCTGCAATTCCGCTCCCAGACGCTCGATCCGGCCGAAGCGCAGCTCGGCGCGATCGCGACCAGTTTCGCCGCGCAGGTGAACGCGCAGAACGAACTCGGCATCACGCTGAACGGCACCGCGGGCGGCGCGCTGTTCACGGTCGGCGCGCCGACCGTCTACGCGAATGCGCAGAACACCGGCAACGCGACGCTCGGCGTGTCGTTCGCCGATGCGACCCAGCCGACCACGAGCGACTACACGCTCTCGTACGACGGCAGCACCTATACGCTGACCGACAACGAAACCGGCAGTATCGTCGGTTCGGCGGCGGACCTCACGAAGCCGATCGGCGGCCTGCAATTCTCGGCCACCGGCACGATGAAGGCCGGCGACTCGTTCTCGATCGAGCCGACGCGCGGCGCGCTCAATGGCTTCGCGCTCGCCACCACGTCGCCCCAGGCGATCGCGGCGGCGGCGCCGGTGCTCGCCTCGGCCGCGTCGTCGAACACCGGTAGCGCGACGATCACGCAGGGCTCGGTGATGGCCGGCTACAGCGCGCCGACCAGCAAGACGACGCTCACGTATACCGCGGGCACGGGCCTCACCGGCTTCCCGCTGAATTCGACGGTGACGGTTGCCGGCCCGCCCTCGACGTCGTACGCGATCACCTCGGCGACGACCGCGGTGCCGTACTCGCCGGGCACGGGCGCGACGCTCACGATCACGAACCCGAGCAATTCGACCGCCGCGGGCAGCATGAACAACGTGACGGTGACGATCAGCGGCACGCCCTCGGACGGCGACTCGTTCACGATCGGGCCCAATACCGGCGCGAGCAACGACGGCCGCAACGCGCAACTGCTGTCGAACCTGACCACTGCGCAATCGCTCGCGGGCGGCACCTCGACGCTGACCGACGCGTACGCGAACTACGTCAACGGCATCGGCAACCAGGCTTCGCAGATCCAGACCTCGGCGACCGCGCAAAGCTCGCTCGTCACGCAGATCACGTCGGCGCAGCAGTCGGTATCGGGCGTCAACATCAATGAGGAAGCAGCGAACCTGCTTCAGTACCAGCAGCTCTATCAGGCCAACAGCAAGGTTATCCAGACCGCGCAGACGCTGTTCCAGACATTGCTTGGCATCTTCTCGTAAGGCGTCGAACCATGCGTATTTCCAGCGCGCAGTACTTCAGCATGAACGTGGAGACAATGAGCAGCCAGCAGGCTCAGTTGTCGCAGATCTATCAGGAAATCTCGAGCGGTTCGAGCCTGACCTCGCCCGCCGACAATCCGCTCGGCGCGGCCCAGGCCGTGCAGCTCAGCTCGACGGCGACCGCGCTGTCGCAATACACGACGAACCAGAACGCGGCGCTTTCGTCGCTGCAGGCCGAGGACTCGACGCTCGGCGGCGTGCTCAGCACGCTGAACAGCATCAACACGCTCGGCATCAGGGCGAGCAACGGCTCGCTGAACGACGCCGACCGCACCGCCATCGCGACGCAACTGACGAGCCTGCGCAACCAGTTGCTGACCTACGCCAATGCGACCGACAGCTCGGGCAATTCGCTGTTCTCGGGGTTTCAGAGCGCCACCCAGGCGTTCACGACCGATGCGAGCGGCGCGGTCGTTTATGCGGGCGACGACGGCACGCGCACCATGCAGGTCACCGGCAACACCCAGGTGGCAACCGGCGACAACGGGATGGCCGTGTTCATGGGCGTCGGCTCGACCAATGCGGAGCCGATCGCGGCCGGCAATCCGGCCAACACCGGCACGGGCGTGGCCGGCGCGGTGACGGTGAACGATCCGACCAACGCGGGGAATGCGGACGCGTACCAGATTGCGTTCAGCGGCAGCGGCGCGACGCTGGCCTACACGATCACCGACACCACCACGGGTGCGGTCGGCACGCCGCAAACCTACACCGAGGGCGCCGACATCGCGATGGGCGGTCAGACGGTGGCGATCACGGGCACGCCGGCTGCCGGCGACAGCTTCACGGTCCAGCCGGCCAACCAGGCGGGCACCGACGTATTCGCCAACCTGAACGCGATGATCGCCGCGCTCCAGCAGCCGGTGACAGGCAGCACGGCGGCCACGGCGAATCTGCAGAATGCGCTGAACACGGGCCTGTCCCAGCTTGCCAACACGATCGGCAACGTGACGGCGGTGCAGGCGTCGGTCGGCGGCCGCGAGCAGGAAGTGCAGGCGCTGCAAGCGGTCACGCAGACCAACACGCTGCAGACGCAAAGCAGCCTGTCGGATCTGACCTCGACCGACATGGTCTCGACAATCAGCAAGTACACGCTGACGCAAGCCGCGTTGCAGGCATCGCAGCAGGCGTTCGTGCAGATCCAGAACATGTCGCTGTTCCAGTACATCAACAACTGATTCGCTACGCGATAGCGGGATGCGGCAGAGACAGGAAAACCGGCGCAAGCCGGTTTTTTTTATCCGGCGCGTCCTGCGCATCCATCACGTCCAGCGCGCTTGCGGCATCGAAGCCGCGTCTTTACTTCAGTCCCGCCGCGACCCGTCCCATTTCGTCGATGCCGCTGTCGAACAGCCGCACGAAGAACGGGATCATGTTCGGCAGCATCAACTGCACGAGCAGCAGGCCGACCAGCATCGTGAGCGGAAAGCCGATCTGGAACACGCCGATCTGCGGCGCCGCGCGATTGAGAATGCCGAGCGCGAGGTTGGCGATCAGCAGCGCGACGACGACCGGCAGCGCGAGCAGCAGCCCCGCCGAGAAGATCGAGCCGCCCCAGTTCGCGAGCGTCTGCCAGCCGTGCGGCGCGAGCAGGTTGGCCGACACCGGCACCGACTGGAACGTCGTCACGAGCGCGGCGATCACCTGCAGATGACCGTCGACGGCGAGAAACACGAGCGTGGCGATCGTCGTCATGTAGCGCGAGATCACGACGCCGGAGCCGGTCGCCTGCTGGTCGAAGAAGGTCGCGAAGCCGAGGCCCATGCCGAGGCCGATGAAGTAGCCGGTCGCGTCGATCGCCTGGAACACGATCTGCATCGTTACGCCGAGCGCGATGCCGATCAGGAACTGGTTGACGAGAATCCACACGCCGGCTGCGGAGAACACCGTGACCTGCGGCAGCGCGCCGACGGTCGGCGCGACGATGATCGTCGTGAACGCGGCGAGGCCGATCTTCACGCGCGTCGGCATGGATACGTTGCTGAAGACCGGCGCGGTCGCGACGAGCGCGGCGATGCGCGCGAACGGCCACAGGAACGCGGTCAACCAGACGTTCAGTTGGGCGTAGGTGACCGTGAACATGGCGGCACGCTCAGTTGACGAGCGTCGGAATGCTGCTGAGCGTGTGGCGCAGATAGTCGAGCATCGTCGTGAGCATCCACGGTCCGGCGATCACGAGCGTGACCACGATCGCGAGCAGCTTCGGAATGAACGACAGCGTGCTCTCGTTGATCTGCGTGGCCGCCTGGAACAGGCTCACGAGCAGGCCGACGACGAGCGCGACGAGCAACAGCGGCGCCGCGAGCACGAGGCCGACGTACATGGCCCCGTGGGCCAATGTCATGACTGCTTCGGGTGTCATCGTGAGTGCCTGGGGATCGGTGGAGCGAACGGGAAAGCGAACCAAACGGCGAACGGAAGCACGGCCGGCATCAGACGAAACTCTGCGCGAGCGAGCCGAGCAGCAGTTGCCAGCCGTCGACGAGCACGAACAGCATCAGCTTGAACGGCAGCGAGATCGTCGCGGGCGAGACCATCATCATGCCCATCGACATCAGCACGCTCGCCACCACCATGTCGATGATGAGGAACGGAATGAAGATCGTGAAGCCGATCGTGAAACCGGTCTTCAGCTCGCTCGTGACGAACGCGGGCACCAGCAGCGACAGCGGCACGTCTTCGGGGCCCTGCATCGGCGCCGCGTGCGAGATGCGCGCGAAGAGGGCGAGATCGCTCTCGCGGGTCTGCCGCAGCATGAAGGTCTTGAACGGCGCGACGCCGCGCGAGACCGCCTGATCCATCGTGATCGTGCCTTCGGAGAACGGCTTGTAGCCTTCGTTATAGGCCTTGTCGAGCACCGGCGACATCACGAACAGCGTCAGGAACAGTGCGAGCCCGACGAGCACCTGGTTCGGCGGCGTGGTCGTCGTGCCGAGCGCCTGGCGCAGCAGCGACAGCACGATCACGATGCGCGTGAAGCTCGTCATCATCAGCAGCATGGCGGGCAGGAACGACAGCATCGTGAGCAGCAGCATCGTCTGCACGCTCAGCGAGTAGGTCGTGCCGCCGTTCGGGCCGGGGCTCGTCGTGAAGGCCGGCAGGCCGGCGGTTTGCGCGAACGACAGCGTCGGCAGCGCGAATAGCAGCGCCGCGAGTGCGAGCGGCAGCAACGGCCACCACGACCTCATGCGGCGCGGCGACGCGGCACGCGATGCAGCGGCGGACGCGTCATGGCGCGTTGCGCGTGCTTCATGGGCCTTATGCGCGGCCTGCGCCTTATACGCCTCATGCGCTGGACGTGAAGCCTGAAAACCCGCTTGCCTGAAACTGACCTGCATTACCGATCCCCGCCGCCTTGCGCGTTGAAACGTTTGCCCACTTCGCCTTTCAGGGCGTCGCGAAAGCGTTGACCAAAGGTGCCGGGAAGATTGCCGGCATGCGGCGCGTGCGAGGCGGCCAGGGCATCGGCAACCGAACCGGCCGGCATCGTATGCAGCAGACGCACGTTGCCGGGCGCGGCGCCAAGCACGAGCCACGTATCGCCGATCTCGACGACCGCGACGCGCTCCTTGCCGCCGAGCGACACACCGCCGATGGTTTTCACGAGCCCGCCGCGCTGGCCCGTTTGCAGGCCGAAGCGCCGCGCGAGCCACGCGC
>NZ_JAAGPQ010000087.1:0-33241 GCF_017104985.1 Paraburkholderia sp. Ac-20342
GGCGCGGGCCACGGGCGAGCCGCTCGCGCCGAACACGCTCGCGGGCGTGTGCGCGGCGCCGGGCGTCGCGGTCGGCCAACTCGTGCGCTGGGACGACGCGGACCTCGATCCGCCGGAACAGGCGAGCGGCACGTCGGCGGCGGAAAGCCGTCTGCTCGACAAGGCGATCGCGAGCGTCGACGCCGATCTCGACACGACCGTGCGCGATGCGTCGCAGCGCGGTGCGGTCGGCGAAGCGGGGATTTTCGCGGTGCACCGCGTGCTGCTCGAAGACCCGACGCTGCTCGATGCCGCGCGCGATCTGATCAGCCTCGGCAAGAGCGCCGGATTCGCGTGGCGCGAGGCGATCCGCGCACAGATCGATGTCCTGAGCAAGGTCGAGGACGCGCTGCTTGCCGAACGTGCCGCCGATCTGCGCGACATCGAAAAGCGCGTGCTGCGCGCGCTCGGTTATACGAGCGCGGCGGCGCGCACGCTGCCCGCTGAAGCGGTGCTCGCCGCGGACGAATTCACGCCGTCGGATCTGTCCTCGCTCGATCGCACGCGCGTGACCGCGCTCGTGATGGCGCGCGGCGGCGCCACCTCGCACGCGGCGATTCTCGCGCGCCAGGCCGGCATTCCGGCGCTGGTCGCGATCGGCGATGCGTTGCATGCGATTCCCGAGGGCACCCAGGTCGTCGTCAATGCGAGCACGGGGCGCCTCGAATTCGCACCGACCGAACTCGACGTCGAACGCGCGCGCCGCGAGCGCAGCCGTCTCGCCGACGTGCGCGAAGCGAATCGCCGGACCTCGCAGCAGGCCGCGGCGACGTCCGACGGCCGGGCGATCGAAGTGGCCGCCAACATCGCGACGCTCGACGACGCCAAGGCTGCCGTCGACAACGGCGCCGATGCGGTCGGGCTGTTGCGCACCGAGCTGCTGTTTATCCACCGTCCGGCCGCACCGAGTGCCGACGAGCATCGTCAGAGCTACCAGGCGATTGCCGACGCGTTGGGCGGCCGCACCGCGATCATTCGCACGCTCGATGTCGGCGCCGACAAGGAAGTCGACTATCTGACGCTGCCGCCCGAGCCGAACCCCGCGCTCGGCCTGCGCGGCGTGCGCCTCGCGCAGGTGCGCCCCGATCTGCTCGACGCCCAGTTGCGCGGCCTGCTCGCGGTGCGCCCGCTCGGCGCCGTGCGCATCCTGCTGCCGATGGTCACCGACGCGAGCGAACTGATCGGCATCCGCAAGCGCATCGACGAGCTGGCGCGCGAGGCCGGCCGCACGGAAGCGATCGAAGTGGGTGTGATGATCGAAGTGCCGTCGGCGGCATTGCTCGCCGATCAACTCGCGCAGCACGCCGATTTCCTCTCGATCGGCACCAACGATCTGACGCAGTACACGCTCGCGATGGACCGCTGCCAGCCCGATCTCGCGGCTCAGGCCGATGGCCTGCACCCGGCCGTGCTGCGCCTGATCGCGGCGACCGTCGCGGGCGCGGACAAGCACGGCAAATGGGTCGGCGTGTGCGGCGCGCTGGCGGGCGACCCGCTCGCGATGCCGCTGCTCGTCGGTCTCGGCGTGACCGAGCTGTCGGTCGATCCGGTATCGGTGCCGGGCATCAAGGCGCGCGTGCGCACGCTCGATTATCCGTTGTGCCGTCAGCGCGCCCAGGATGCGCTCGCGCTCGAATCGGCGCAGGCCGTCAGAGCCGCGAGCCGCGCCACCTGGCCGCTCGACTGAAGCCGCGTGGTCCGTGCTTCGCGGCGCGGGCCGGCGCAATCCTCACCTATCGCCACACAACCTAACCACAACGTCCAGTTACGAGACAAGGACAGGAGATACCCATGGATGGAAATCCGTTTCTGAAGATTCAGCGCCTCGGACGCGCGCTGATGCTGCCGATCGCGGTGCTGCCGGTCGCCGGCCTGCTGCTGCGCCTCGGCCAGCCCGACGTGTTCAACATCAAGATGATCGCCGACGCGGGCGACGCGATTTTCAGCAACCTGCCGCTGCTGTTTGCGATCGGCGTGGCGGTCGGTTTCGCGAAAGACAACAACGGCGTCGCGGGCCTCGCGGGCGCGATCGGCTATCTGGTGCAGATCGCGGTGATGAAGGACATCAACGACAAGCTCAACATGGGTGTGCTGTCGGGGATCGTCGCGGGTCTCGTGGCCGGTTTCCTGTACAACCGCTACAAGGACATTAAGCTGCCCGATTACCTCGCGTTCTTCGGCGGCAAACGCTTCGTGCCGATCGTCACGGGGGTGGTCTGCCTGATACTCGGCATCGTGTTCGGCTACGTGTGGCAGCCGGTGCAGAACGCGATCGACGTGGCCGGCCACTGGCTCACCACGGCGGGCGCGCTCGGCGCCTTCGTGTTCGGCGTGCTGAACCGTCTGCTGCTCGTCACTGGCCTGCATCACATCCTCAATTCGCTGACGTGGTTCGTGTTCGGCACGTTCACGCCGGCGGGCGGCGCGCCGGTCACGGGCGACCTGCACCGCTTCTTCGCCGGCGATCCGACCGCGGGCACCTTCATGACGGGCTTCTTCCCGGTGATGATGTTCGGCCTGCCGGCCGCGTGTCTCGCGATGTATCACGAAGCGCCGAAAGAGCGCCGCGCGATGGTGTTCGGCCTGCTGTTCTCGATGGGCCTCACGTCGTTCCTGACCGGCGTGACCGAGCCGATCGAATTCAGCTTCATGTTCCTCGCGCCGGTGCTCTACGCGATCCACGCGCTGCTGACCGGGATTTCGCTCGCGATCTGCTCGGCGCTCGGCATTCACCTCGGCTTCACGTTCTCGGCGGGCTTTATCGATTACGTGCTGAACTACGGGCTGTCGACGCGGGGCTGGTGGGCGATTCCGATCGGCATCGTGTACTCGGTGCTGTACTACGGGCTGTTCCGCTTCTTCATCCGCAAGTTCAACATGGCAACGCCGGGCCGCGAGCCGGCCGGTGCCGAAGAGCAGGCCGATTCGTTCACGGCCGGCGGCTTCGTCGCGCCGATCGCCGGTGCGGCCGTGCCGCGTGCGCGACGCTATATCGCGGCGCTCGGCGGCGCGGCGAATCTGTCGGTCGTGGATGCGTGCACGACGCGTCTGCGTCTGTCGGTGGTCGATGCGGCGAAGGTGTCCGAGAGCGAGCTGAAGACGATCGGCGCGCGCGGCGTGCTCAAGCGCGGCGCGACCAATGTGCAGGTCATCATCGGACCGGAAGCGGACATCATCGCCGATGAAATCCGCACGGTGATTGCGCAGGGTGGCGGCGATGAGGTCGGGGCTGCGCCGGTTGCCGTGGCTGCTGCTGTTGCGCCGACGGCGGTTGCCGCGCGGAGCGTGCAATCCGCGCCGCAACCTGTGGCTCAGCACGCGCAGGGCGGTCCGCTCGATCCCGATCCGCTGCGCTGGCTCGCCGTGTTCGGCGGCGCCGGCAACATAGTGTCGCTCGATGCGGTCGCGGCGACGCGTCTGCGGGTCGTCGTGCGCGATCCGTCGGCGGTCGATCGTCAGCGCCTCGCTTCGCTCGATACCGCGTGGGTGGCCACCGATACGTTCCATGTCGTGGTCGGCGAGGCTGCGCCGCGTTATGCGCAGAAGCTCGCGACGCGACTGTCGCCAGGCGGCGGCGCGGGCGCCGGCGCAGAGCCGGTACTGGCGTGAGCCATGCCCCGGTTCGCAGCGGTTGGCTGTGAATAAAAAGAGCGGCACCTTGTTTTCAAGGTGCCGCTCTTGCGTTAACCGCTGGATGCTACCGGACTCGCAAAACGTCGTGCCGTTCAATACATCGAATGGCTGTTTTCCTTGATGGCCGCCGCGGTCACCTTGCCACGCATCACGCGATACACCCAGCTCGTGTACAGCAGGATGATCGGCAGGAAAATGATGACGGCGACCAGCATGATTTCGAGCGTCAGGCGGCTCGACGTCGAATCCCATAGCGTCAGGCTGCTGCGGCCGTCGAGCGAGGACGGCATGATGAACGGGAACATCGAGAAGCCTGCCGTCAGGATCACGCCGACGACCATCAGCGCGGTCGACAGAAACGCGCTCGCCTCGAAGCGCGAACGCGCGAGCAGCACCGCCAGAATGCCGCCGACGAGACCCGCCACGGGCGCGGCCACCATCCACGGATACAGCGCGTAGTTGGTGAGCCACAGGCCCGGTGCGCCGATCACGGTCTTCAGCAGCGGATTGGCGACCGCGTCGAGCGGCGGCGCGTCGACGATCTGATAGCCGCCGATCATCGTCGCGACGAACGCGCCCGCCACCATGAACAGCACGACCGCGCACACCGCCGCGAGCCGCAGCGCCTTCGACGCGCGCTCGTGGATCACGCCATCTGATTTCCACTTCACGAACGCCGCGCCGTGCGCGGTCAGCATCGACACGCTGACAAGGCCCGTCAGCAAGGCGAACGGATTGAGCAGCCCGAAGAAACTGCCGTGATAGGTGACGCGCAGGTCGTTGTCGAACGAGAACGGCACGCCTTGCAGCAGATTGCCGAACGCGACGCCGAACACGAGCGCCGGCACGAGGCCGCCGATGAACAGGCCCCAGTCCCACGCGTTGCGCCAGCGCGGGTCGTCGCGCTTGCCGCGATAGTCGAAGCCGACCGGCCGGAAGAACAGCGCGAACAGCACGAGCAGCATCGCGAAGTAGAAGCCGGAGAACGACGCCGCATAAGCGAGCGGCCATGCCGCGAACATCGCGCCGCCCGCGGTGACGAGCCAGACCTGATTGCCTTCCCACGTTGCGCCGACCGTGTTGACGACGATGCGCCGCTCGGCGTCCGTCTTCGCGATGAACGGCAGCAGGATCGCCGCGCCCATATCGAAGCCGTCGGTGAGCGCGAAGCCGATCAGCAGTACGCCTATCAATGCCCACCAGATCAGTTTGAGCGTTGCGTAATCCATGGTGTCGATTCCTCTCGAACGGAGTGGCGGCGGCGCGTCACGCGGCCGTATTCGGCGACAGCGGCTGGGCGGCCGGCTGCGCGATCTCGTGGTGATAGTGGCCCGTGTGCAGCGACGACGGACCAAGCCGCGCGTACTTGAACATCAGCATGATCTCGATGACGAACAGCACCGTGTAGAACAGCACGAAGCCGCCGATGCTCAGATACAGATCGCGCGGCGTCAGGCTCGACGCGGCGAGGCTGGTCGGCAGGATGCCGGCGATGCTCCACGGCTGGCGGCCCATTTCGGCGACGATCCAGCCGAGTTCGGCGGCGAGCCACGGCAGCGGAATCGCCCACACGGCCCAGCGCAGGAACCAGCGGCGCTTCTCCAGCAGCAGCGTGCGTTGCGCGCAGAACCAGAACGCGAGCACGAAGGTCGCGAGGAACAGCAGACCGAGGCCGACCATCAGGCGAAACGAGAAGAACAGTGGCAGGACCGGCGGGATCGTGCGCTGCGCCGCCGCGGAGATCTGCTCGGGCGTCGCATCGGTTACGTTCGGCGTGAACTGCTTGAGCAGCAGGCCGTAGCCGAGATCGGCCTTGTGCGCTTCGAAGGCGGCGCGCGCTGCGTCGGTCGCGTCGCCGCCCTTGAGCTTTTGCAGCGCTGCGAAGGCCAGCATGCCGCTTTTGATGCGGCCTTCGTTTTCCGCAATCAGGTCGCGCAGGCCGACCACGGGCTCGTCGAGCGAACGCGTCGCGATGATGCCGAGCGCGTACGGCACGCGGATCGCGTAATCGGTGCGCTGTTCGCGCTGGTTCGGAATCCCGAAGACCGTGAACGGTGCCGGCGCGGGCGCGGTTTCCCATTCGGATTCGATGGCGGCGAGCTTGACCTGCTGGACTTCGCCGGTGCGATAGCCCGATTCGTCGCCGAGCACGATCACGCACAAGGCCGAGGCGAGGCCGAAGCCGGCGGCGATCGCGAACGAGCGCAGCGCGAACTCGGTGTCGCGGCGCTTGAGCAGATACCACGACGACACGCCGAGCACGAACATCGACGCGGTCACGTAACCGGCCGATACCGTGTGCACGAACTTGACCTGCGCGACCGGGTTGAAGATCACCGCGAAGATGCTGTCGAGCTCCATGCGCATCGTCTGGTAGTTGAACTTCGCGCCGACCGGATTGTTCATCCAGCCATTGGCGATCAGAATCCACAGCGCCGAGAGGTTCGAGCCGAGCGCGACGCAGAACGTGACGATCAGGTGCTGCACTTTCGAGAGCCGGTTCCAGCCGAAGAAGAACAGGCCGACGAAGGTCGATTCGAGGAAGAACGCCATCAGCCCTTCGACGGCGAGCGGCACGCCGAAAATATCGCCGACGTAATGCGAGTAGTACGCCCAGTTGGTGCCGAACTGGAATTCGAGCGTGAGACCGGTGGCGACGCCCATCGCGAAGTTGATGCCGAAGAGCTTGCCCCAGAACTGTGTCATGTCCTTGTAGATCGGCTTGCCGGTCATCACGTAGACGGACTCCATGATGACGAGCAGCCACGCGAGGCCGAGCGTGAGCGGCACGAACAGAAAGTGATAGAGCGCCGTGATGGCGAACTGAAGACGCGATAGTTCTACGACTTCGCTAACGGGCATGTTGATCACCTCGGGACGGATGCGGGACAGGCACCGACAGCAGCGCCTGCGCGACTTGCTCGGGCGGCAGCATCATGTGCTGCGCCTGCGGATGATTGAAAAAGGTGAACTTGAGCGCCATCAGCAGGACGAATTTGATGGCGAGGATGATGGCGATGTCGCGTGCCAGTGTCGGGCCGCGCACCCACCGGGTGAACCGGGTGCGCCAGCGTGAGCGGCGTGTGCTGTGGCGATTGAGGGCTAGGGTCATGTTCGGTCGAAGACGACTTCATGCCGGTGAACCCGGCTGGACCAGTCCGCCCGGGCCGTCGGGAGATCTGGCGAATGCATGCCGATTGTAGGAGTCGAACCTCGCGCGCTTGAATTGGGCCGTGCGGCATCGAGTCGCGAAGCTCGCCGCGTCTGAGCAGTATTGCTATCTGACTTGCGATACGTCAAGGAAGCCGTGGCGGCCGGTGAGTGTTCACGATCGTGAATCGGCGGGCATGGGCGCGCCGCGAGAGCGAACGCGTGAGGATGAAAAAAGCCCCGCCGTCTTGCGAGGGCGGGGCTTGAACTAGCAAGTGATTCCCGTGCGAGGCGCCGGCTGCTGTATCAGCCTGTATCGGCTGTATTGGCCGCAGCCGGCGGCGTGGCGGGCTTTACGCGTATTCGGCGAGTGCGCCGCGCATCTTCTTCATCGCGCTCGCTTCGATCTGGCGGATACGCTCGGCCGATACGCCGAATTCGTCGGCCAGTTCGTGCAGCGTCGAGCCGCCCGAGCCGTCGTCCTCGACCTTCAGCCAGCGCGCCTCGATGATGCGGCGGCTGCGCGGATCGAGTGCTTCGAGCGCGCTCGCGATGCCGTCGCTTTGCAGCCGGTCGCGCTGACGCGAAGCCAGCACGGCGGTCGGCTCGCTGTGCGAGTCGGCGAGATACGCGATCGGCGCGTACGACTCTTCGCCGTCTTCAACCTGGCCTTCGAGCGCAATGTCGCCGCCCGACAGACGCGTTTCCATTTCCGCGACTTCTTCGCGCTTCACGTTCAGTTCCTTGGCGAGACCTTCGATCTCGTCCGGCGTGAACGCGCCGAGGCCCTGCTTGTGGCTGCGAAGGTTGAAGAACAGCTTGCGCTGCGCCTTGGTGGTGGCGACCTTCACCATGCGCCAGTTGCGCAGGATGTATTCGTGGATCTCGGCCTTGATCCAGTGCATCGCGTACGACACGAGGCGCACGTTCTGCTCCGGGTCGAAGCGCTTGACGGCCTTCATCAGCCCGATGTTGCCTTCCTGGATCAGGTCGGCGTGCGGCAACCCGTAACCGAGGTAGTTGCGCGCGATCGACACGACGAGGCGCAGGTGCGACAGCACGAGGCGACGCGCCGATTCGAGGTTGTCGTGCTCGCGAAACTCGGTGGCGAACTGGCGTTCTTCCGTCGGCGTCAGCATAGGAATGCGGTTGACGGCCTGGATGTAGGCGTCGATGTTGCCCAGTTGGCCGGGCAGCAGCGAGGAATGCGAGAGCGCCAGTGCACCTGCCGGAGCGGCCTTAGCCGACGACGGGCTCAGAGTACTCGGAAGGGTCATTGCATGGCTCACGTGTGAAACTCCTTTGGAATCAGACAATAGCGTGTTCAGTGATGGACTCCAGCGATGGATGTTAGCACTCTGATCTGTCGAGTGCTAATACTTAGAGGCTGTAGGGGCATCTGAGTTCCCGAAAATCCTATTGAGATTCGTCATCTGATAGTTATTAGACAGCCTATTTCGCTGTCGTTCAGCGACCGTAGAAGTTACCGACCCAATAGCCTTGGTTCTCATAATCGACTGATATTTTCCTATTTATCAGTAAATAATTGCGAATTTAGACAATTATTCATACGATCCGCGCTCTTAAGTTTTTATTTAGAATAAGCAGACGGTTACGCATCGTTTCAATGCTCGTGAGTGCGGGTGCAAGGTGAAGAACAAAAACACTGTTTTGCGTGGGTTTACTCTAAAAGGCACGCTGGCCGCGCTGCTGATGTCGGCGGCGGGTACGGCGCTCGCCGACCCGTTCGGGGTGCAGGTGGCGGCCGGGGTGGGCGACCATCACATCAAGAAGCTCGATCTGGGCATGGTGTGGGATCCGGACTGGACGTGGTGGCAGGTCGGCGACTGGCACTTCGCATTGATCGGCGAGGCGCACGTCGCGTGGTGGCACACCAACGAAGGCAACGTTCATGGCGACATCGGGGAGGTTGGCGTGACGCCCGTGATCCGCTTCATCAAGATGTCGGGCCCGGTGCGGCCGTTCGTCGAGGTGGGCGCCGGCGTGCGGCTGCTGACGAGTCCCCGCATTTCTTCCGACCTCACGCTTTCCAGCGCGTTTCAGTTCGCCGACATGGCGGGCGTCGGGCTGCAATTCGGCACGCATCAGCAATATGTTGCGGGCTACCGCTTCCAGCATATTTCCAACGGCGGTATCAAAGAGCCGAATCCTGGTATAAATTTCAGCCAGCTATATTTGCAATATAACTTCTGACGACCGTGGCCGCCTTTGGCCTACGGTGTGCAAGGGGCTGCAATGGTGGCAAAGATGATCGAAGCGATTCGCGGGCTCGAGCGGGAGCGCTTTCGTGCGATGGTCGACGGCGACGGGCAGTCGCTCGACACGCTGCTCGCGGACAACGTGAGCTATGTCCACACGAACGGCAAACGCGAGACGAAGCGGCAGTTCATCGACGGGATTACGGGGGGGCGCCGCCGTTATCGGCAGATCGAGGTGCAGTCGCAGGACGTGCTGCCGGCCGGGCGCGAAACGTATGTCGTCACGGGCCGCGCGCTGATCGAGATGGAAGCGAACAACGGCGCGCTGCTGTTTCCGATTGCCTATACGGCGATCCATACGCAGGAAGATGGGCAGTGGCGTTTGATCGCCTGGCAGGCGACGCGCTGCGCGATCGAGTGACGCGTTTTTCGGCGACGTCCGTCTTGTTCGTATGATGTGGCGAGCGGCTTGCAGGTTTTGCGGGCGCGCTGGGTTTGCGCCTGATTCGCGCATGGACTCATGCCGCGGACTCGCGTGGGCTTCGGGTCGGATGCACGTCGGGTCCGGCTCGGCTTGCGGTATGCGCCTCGTGAGCGCGTCGGCGGCCACAGCGAAGCACGGGATACGCGCTCTGCTGCTGCGGATTCACTCCGCTTCTTTCACGACACACTCAGCTTGAGACCCGGCTTCAGGCCGCGACGCATTCGCCGGCCTCGTCGCGCTCGGTCGCGTTGTCGTTGCCATTGCCATTACCGGTAGCGGCGCCGTTCGCGCCGCTCCTTGCCCCGGCGATCCGCATCGCCACGTCGCCCGCATACGGATGCCGTGTCGGCACCGGAATCCGCGTGCAACGCTCCACCACGCGCCGGATCGCCGCGAGATCGGAAAAATCGAGTTCGCTATCGATGCCTTGCGCGTCGAGATTCATCGCGAGCGGCACGAGATCGACATTGCCCGTGCGCTCGCCATTGCCGAACAGGCAGCCTTCGATGCGATCCGCGCCCGCGAGCAGCGCGAGTTCCGCTGCGGCGATCGCGGTGCCGCGGTCGTTGTGCGGATGCACCGATAGCACGATGCTGTCGCGATAGCCGAGATTGCGGTGCATCCACTCGATCTGGTCGGCGAACACGTTCGGCGTGGCCGCCTCGACGCTTGACGATCATCTTGTGGGCGAGCGTGGGCCGCCATGTCTGCGCGACGGCGTCGCAGACCTCGCGCGCGATTGCCACGCTTCGGCGAGTTTCAGCGCGCCGTTTTCGCGATCTCGACGATCAGCTCGACCTGTCGCTCGATCGCGCCAGGCACCGGCGCTTCGCCGCGCAGCACTGCGTCGATCCACTCGGCCGTGGTGACGGCGTCGCGCGCTTCGGGCAATTCGACTTCGGGCGCGTCGGGCGACGAACGCTCGTGCGGCAGACGCGTTTCGCAGATGCCGTCGTGCAGCCAGTCGACCTGCACCTGGCGCCGCGTATCCGCGACCGCCTCGCCCTCGGTGCCGCGCGCGAGCAGGGCGCCGCCGAGCGCAGCGTCGGGATGCGAGTTGAACAGCTGCGTGAGACTGTCGCGATATGGCGGATGCGTGTAGTTGACGAGGCGCAGCCCCGCAGGCGCGAACGGCTGCAGGATTTTCACGAGCGTATGCGTCGAATTTCGCACGCCCATGCGCCGGCGCAGCGCGAGCAGATGCGCGAGTTTCGGCGCGAGCACGTCGATCGAGGCAAATGCGAGGCGGCGCTCGGCGAGACCGTCTTCGATCTCGGCGAGTGATTGCGCGTGCGGAATCCGCAGCTCCGCGAAGATTTCGGCGCTCGTCACGCGGCCCGGATCTTCAGTGACGCCGTGCACGAGCACCGGCACGCCTTCGCGCGCGAGCAGCAGCGCGAGCAGCGGCACGAGGTTCGGCTGCTTGCGCGCGCCGTTGTAGGATGGGATCGACACGGGCCGATATGCGCCGTGCGGCAATTGCACCGGCTCGAACGACGCATGCGCGGCGGCCAGCATCGCGGCGAGTTCGTCGGCGCTCTCGCCTTTCACGCGATACGCGAGCAGCACCGCGCCGAGTTCGAGTTCGGCCACGCGGCCGTCGAGCATCGCGGCGTAGAGTTCGCGGGTGTCGTCGGCGCTCAGCGCGCGGGCGCCGTTCGGGCCACGGCCGATTTCCTTGATGAAGCGGGCGCAGGGGAAGGGGGCGGCGGTAGCGGTGTCGGTCGGGGCGGTCATCGGGTAAGGGGGCGGGCGGCGTGGCGCGTCGCACTGGAGCGGGTCGCCAGCTGATTCAAAGGATGCTATTCGGTATGAGTATCGCATCTATGGGGCTCGCGCGAGAAAGAACGGGGCGCCGAGCCCGTGCCTCGGCGCTCGCGCCTGGACGCATTGGCCCGTGCCGCGCGTTACACTCGATGCTTCTCGCCGCGTCGGCGGCGCGGATCGTAAGCCAATCGGAAAACGGAGAACGGGATGAGTTACGTATTTGCACCGGCACCGCAGGTCGCGGTGCCGGTCGTCGGGTCGGGCGAGCAGTTCGCGGTGCGGCGCATCTACTGCGTGGGGCGCAATTACGAGGCGCACGCGCGCGAGATGGGGCATGACCCGGACCGCGAGCCGCCGTTCTTCTTCTCGAAGCCGGCCGATGCCGTCGTCTATGTCGCACCAGGCGCGACCGGCGAATTTCCGTATCCGTCGCAAACGAAGAACGTCCACTTCGAAATGGAAATGGTCGCGGCGATCGGCAGGAGCGGCAAGGACATCCCCGTCGAAAGCGCGCTCGATCACGTGTACGGCTACGCGCTCGGCCTCGACATGACGCGCCGCGATCTGCAAGGCGAGGCGAAGAAGCTGGGCCGTCCGTGGGATACCGCGAAGGGCTTCGATCATTCGGCGCCGCTCGGCCCGATCCATCCGGCTTCGAAGGTCGGCCATATCGGCAAGGGCGCGATCTGGCTGTCGGTGAACGGCGAGGACAAGCAGCGCTCGGACGTGTCGCAGCTGATCTGGTCGGTCGGCGAGACGGTGGCGTATCTGTCGACGCTGTTCGAGTTGCAGCCGGGCGACCTGATTTTCACCGGTACGCCCGAGGGCGTCGGCGCGGTGGTGCAGGGCGATCTGATGAAGGGCGGCGTGGACGGGCTCGGCGAGTTCAGCGTGCGCGTCGTCTGACGATTCGCGGGCAGGTTTGGAGGAGACAGACAACATGAAGCTCTATAGCTATTTCCGTAGCTCGGCGGCGTATCGCGTGCGCATTGCGCTGAACGTGAAGAACCTGCCGTACGACTACGTGCCCGTGCACCTCGTGCGCGACGGCGGCGAGCAACTGAAGCCCGAATACCGCAAAGTCAATCCGGACGGTATCGTGCCGACGCTCGTCGACGGCAACGACGTGTTGCCGCAGTCGCTCGCGATCATCGAGTATCTGGAGGAGACGCATCCCGAGCCGCCGCTGCTGCCGAAGACGCCCGTCGATCGCGCGTATGTGCGCTCGGTGGCGCTACAGGTCGCGTGCGAGATTCATCCGCTGAACAATCTGCGCGTGCTGCGCTATCTGAAGCACACGCTGTGCGTCGACGACGATGCGAAAGACGCGTGGTACCGGCACTGGATCGACGCGGGCTTCGCGACGCTGGAGACGCATCTGGCGGGCGACGCGCGTACCGGCTCGCTGTGTTTCGGCGACACGCCGACGCTCGCCGATGCCTGTCTGATTCCGCAGGTGTTCAACGCGCACCGCTTCAAGGTCGACACGGCGAAGTTTCCGACGATCCAGCGCATCTACGATCACGCGATGCAGCTCGATGCGTTTGCGCGCGCGGCACCGGGTGCGCAACCCGATGCCGAGTGACGCGGCGGCTTTTCGGCTCTATGTCGCGTAGCGACGCATCGGCATATCGGCGGCGGGTTGAAATGAAAAGAGGGCGCTCCGTGGAGTGCCCTCTTGCTGGTTTCGGGCTCAAGCGCCCGCGCGCTACGGGTTGAGCGCGGATCAGGTGTGGATCAAGCGCGGCTCAAACGTAACTCAAGCGCAACTCAAACACCCAGCAACGCGTCCGAAAACTCCTCGGCGCTGAACGGTTGCAAATCCTCGACCTTTTCGCCGACGCCGATGAAATACACCGGCACCGGCCGCTGCCGTGCGATGGCCGCGAGAATGCCGCCCTTCGCGGTGCCGTCGAGCTTGGTGACGATCAGGCCGGTGAGGCCGAGCGCGTCGTCGAACGCCTTGACCTGGGTGAGTGCGTTCTGGCCCGTGTTCGCGTCGATCACGAGCAGCACCTCGTGCGGCGCGCCGTCCTGCGCCTTGCCGATCACGCGCTTCACCTTGCGCAGCTCTTCCATCAGATGCAGTTGCGTAGGCAGGCGGCCGGCCGTGTCGGCCATCATCACGTCGATCTTGCGCGCGCGCGCGGCGCCGACCGCGTCGAAGATCACCGCGGCCGGGTCGCCGCTTTCCTGCGCGACCACGGTCACGTTGTTGCGCTGGCCCCAGATCGCCAGCTGTTCGCGCGCGGCGGCGCGGAACGTGTCGCCGGCGGCGAGCAGGACCGACTGGTCGAAGCTCTGCAGATGCTTGGCGAGCTTGCCGATGCTCGTGGTTTTGCCCGCGCCGTTGACGCCGGCGATCATCATGACGAGCGGCTGCGCACGGCCGAGCATCAGCGATTTTTCGAGCGGCTTGAGCAGCGCGACGAGCAGCGTGCGCAGCGCCGTCTTGACCTGCTGCGGGTCGGTGAGGCGCTCGCTGCGCACTTTTTCGCGCAGCGATTCGAGCAGGAATTCGGTGGCCTCGACGCCGGCGTCCGACATCAGCAGCGCGGTTTCGAGTTCTTCGTACAGGTCCTCGTCGATCTTCGTGCCAACGAAGATGCCGGTCAGGCTCGAACTCGTTTTCGACAGCCCGCTTTTCAGGCGCGTGAGCCAGGAGCGCTTCGCGCCCGCGTCCTGCACGGGCGGCGGGACGACTTCGACGGTTTCCTCGACGGCTTCGAATTCGGTTTCGAATTCGGCGTCAAAGCCGGCCTCGGCCGCTTCCTGCGGTTGCGGCTCGAAGACGGTCGCGGCCGCGGGCGGCAGCGCCGCTTCCTCGGGCAGCGGGGCGATGGCTTCGGACTGCGCGCCGTCTTGCGCCGCCTGCGCTTCGTCTGCGGCGGTATCGGACTCTTTCGAACCCTTGAATCGTTTGAAAAAACTGAACATGATCTGGCGTATTGGAGAGCGCGCCGATGCGCGCAGCCGGCACGGGACCGGCGAAGGAGGGCAGCGCCGCGATGCGAAAGGCAAGGCGCTGGCAGCCGCACATTTTATCAGGCGAGCCGCGGCGCGTCGTATCGGCCGATCGGCCAGGCTGGACGCGGGACGCCCCTGTGGTAACGTGGGCGCTCCGGTCCGCGCGCCTGCGCGTCGCGGGCGTCGTCACCAGGTCATAGAAACTGCAAGAAACCGCATGCCCCGTTTAGCACCTTCACGCGCCGCCGGCGCTTCGTCCAAAGGCGGCAAGCCGCACGCCATTCGTATCATCGGCGGCGACTGGAAGCGCACGCCATTGCCCGTGCTCGATCTGGACGGCTTGCGCCCCACGCCCGACCGCGTGCGCGAAACGCTGTTCAACTGGCTCGGCCAGCGTCTGGATGGCCAGCATTGCCTCGATCTGTTCGCCGGCAGCGGTGCGCTCGGCTTCGAGGCCGCGTCGCGCGGCGCGGCGCGCGTGCTGATGGTGGAGCGCAATGCGCGCGCCGCCGGCCAGTTGCGCGCGAACCAGCAGCGCCTCGCGGCGCGCGCGATCGAAATCGCCGAGGCGGACGGCCTACGTCTTGCCGCGAGTCTCGCGCCCGGCTCGTTCGACGTGGTGTTCCTCGATCCGCCGTTCGGCGCCGATCTGCTCGGCCCGGCGCTGGCCGTGGCGGCGCCGCTCGTCGGCGCGAACGGTTTTCTCTATGTCGAAGCGGGCGAGGCGCTCGAAACAGCTGCCCACGAGCCGCTCGCGGACTGGGAAGTCACGCGGCAAGGCAAGGCGGGCGCTGTCCACTTTCATTTGCTGCAGCGCGAAAATAAGGAATAATGCGCGTTCCAAAAAAGGGCCGGGCGGTTTATCGTCAGCGCGTCCGGAGTCAAATGCGTCGCGTGGACGCTTTGCCGTGCCCTTTTGTCTGAATAGAGGAGAAGTCTCATGGTAGTCGCCGTGTACCCGGGCACGTTCGACCCGCTGACGCGCGGTCACGAAGACCTCGTTCGGCGCGCGTCGAGCATTTTCGACACGTTGGTGGTGGGCGTTGCCGACAGTCGCAACAAGAAGCCGTTTTTTACGCTGCAGGAGCGCCTCGCGATTGCACACGAAGTGCTCGGGCACTACCCGAACGTCAAGGTGATGAGCTTCAAGGGGCTCCTCAAGGATTTCGTGCGGACCAATAACGCGCGCGTGATCGTCAGGGGCCTGCGTGCCGTGTCGGATTTCGAATACGAGTTTCAGATGGCGGGCATGAACCGCTATCTGTTGCCCGACGTCGAGACGATGTTCATGACGCCGTCCGATCAGTACCAGTTCATCTCGGGCACGATCGTGCGCGAGATCGCGCAACTGGGCGGCGACGTCAGCAAGTTCGTGTTCCCGTCGGTCGAAAAATGGCTGAAGGAGAAGGTCGCTTCGCTGGACCCGAATGGCGGCGCTCAGGCGGCGCAGCCGTAACCGGCCGGACGGCGGCCGATAGTTTCGGGTACGGCCAGGCGCCCTTTGCCGCTTTGGCGAAAGCCTCGGCGAATTTGTCGAAATGTCTGAGCGAGGCTGGCGTGAGTTCGATCTGCTTGCGCCGGGCGTCTTCGGTATCGTTGAGCACGATCCAGCCTTTCTCGCACATCGATGAAATGCGGCCATGCAGCGTGGCCGGCGAGCCCAGCTCGCTGTGACCCATCATGTCCTTCACCGGGAGGCGCTCCTTGTTCTGCGTTGCGCGCACCACGAATTCAAGGATTTTTTCTTCGAGCGGGTCGAGTGCCGGTAGCGTGGGCAGGCCACGCTGCGCTTCGGTCAATTGCAGAAATCGGAGATAGATGTCGGCTGGATTTTAGTTGCGGTCGATCTGCGTCGTGGTGAAAAGGCGCTTGGCTTCATGCGCCCGCGCGCCAGGATGAAAAGCTATAATGTATTGTTTTTCATAGGAAAGTTGGTGGCGGCATGGCCTTGATGATTACCGACGAATGCATCAATTGCGACGTCTGCGAGCCGGAGTGCCCGAACGATGCGATTTCGATGGGCACGGAAATCTATGTGATCGATCCGAAGAAATGTACCGAGTGCGTCGGCCATTTCGACGAGCCGCAGTGCATTCAGGTGTGCCCGGTGGAGTGCATTCCACGCGACCCGGAACATCTGGAAACGCGCGAAGGCTTGATGGCGAAGTATCACGCGCTGCAAGCCGCGAAGGGTGCGTGACGTTCGGGGTTGATGCGTGCAGCAAAAAAATGGCGAAGGCTGAATGGGTCTTCGCCATTTTTGTTTCTGGCTTTTGTTTTGCGGTGGTGTTTTCCTCAGGCCGCCGAGGCGCGCATCGCTATCCGGCGTACGTGCTGAAAATAGCGCGTAACGCATCCAGCAGAATGTCGCATTCAGCATCGGTGCCGATCGAAATTCGCAGGTGCTGGTCGATACGCGGCGCCTTGAAATGGCGCACGAAAATTTCTTTCTCCCTGAGCCGCAATGCGAGCGTCGCCGCGTCGTAGCCCGCATGGCGCGCGAACAGCAGATTCGCGGCCGACGGCAAGACTTCGAAGCCGAGCGCGCCCAGTTCCGCGGCCAGGCGCTCGCGGCTCGCGATCACCTTCGCGCAGCAGTCGCGGAACCAGGCGTCGTCTTCGTAGGCGGCGGTCGCGGCCGCTTGGGCGAGCCGATCGAGCGGGTAGGAGTTGAAGCTGTCTTTCACGCGGTTCAGCGCGTCGATCAGCTCCGGATTGCCGAACGCGAGGCCGACGCGCATGCCGGCCAGCGAACGCGATTTCGACACGGTCTGCACGACGAGCAGATTCGGATAGCGATCGATCAGCGCAATTGCCGATTCGGCGCCGAAATCGACGTAAGCCTCGTCGATTACCACGACCGAATCCGGATGGCGCGCCACGAGACGTTCGATGTCCGCGAGCGGCAACGGGCGGCCGGTCGGCGCATTCGGGTTCGGAAACAGGATGCCGCCGTTCTCCACCGCGTAATCGTCGATGTCGATCGCAAAGTTGTCGTCGAGCGCGATGGTCTGGTAATCGACTTCGAACAGCCTGGCGTAGGTCGGATAGAAGCTGTACGTGATGTCGGGGAACAGCAGCGGCTTGCCGTGCTTGAGCAAGGCCTGGAACGTGAGCGCGAGCACCTCGTCCGAGCCGTTGCCCGCAAACACCTGTTCGGCGCGGATGCCGTGATAGGCAGCGACCGTTTCGCGCAGCTTGCGCGCGGTAGGGTCCGGATAGCGGCGCAGCGCTTCGGCCGTGTCGCCGAGTTCCTGGCGGATCGCCGCGAGCACGCGCGGCGACGGCGGGTACGGATTCTCGTTGGTGTTCAGCTTCACCGGATGCGCGAGCGCGGGCTGTTCGCCCGGCACATACGGCGTCAAACGGTGGACGATGTCACTCCAGTAACGGCTCAAGCGATTCTCCTGGCGATGTCGATTGCAATGGCGATGGCGGCCGGCCGCGCCGGTCAGCCGTTATTCAGCCGTTATTCAGCCGTTATTGCGATGCAGCTGCATCATCGCGCGCTCCAGCTCGCCCTTGATGACCTGGGGCATGACCGCGAGGGCGCGTTCGATCGACGCGTCGATCACATCCTGCTCTTCGCGGCGCGGCGGTTTCAGCACGTAATTGGCGACGTCGGGTTTGGCGCCGGCGCGCGCGCTTTCGGGAATCAGGTCGCGCGGATGGCCAATGCCGATCCGCAGCCGCCAGTATTGCTGCGACGACAGGTGCGCGCTGATGTCCTTCAGTCCATTATGCCCGCCGCTGCCGCCACCGAGCTTCAGCTTGACGCTGCCGGGCGGCATGTCGAGCTCGTCGTGCGCGACCAGAATCTCGTCGGGAAGAATCTTGAAGAACTGCGCCACCGCCACGACCGATTGGCCGGAACGGTTCATATAGGTTTGCGGCTCCAGCAGATGCACTTCCTCGCCGTGCAGTCGCGCTTTCGCGTAAAAGCCGTGGAAGCGCCGCTCGTCGCGCAGCGTCGTGCCTGCCTCGCGCGCGAGTTGATCGACCAGCCAGAAGCCGGCGTTGTGACGCGTCGCGGTGTATTCGGCGCCCGGATTGCCGAGCCCGACGATCAGCTTGATCATGATTGCGTGAGTCCATCTGGCCCGGAAGGGAACTGCAGCCGGACCCAAAAAGCCGAAAAAAAACCCGCCAGGGCGAACCTCGGCGGGTCACATCGACCGTTTCATGGGAAACGGATCGAGAGGATTGCTTGCTCTGAACCGAAGGGCCCTTAAGCAGCCGGCGTTTCGCCTTCAGCAGCAGCGGCGTCTCCGGAGATCGCGCCAGCCGGGATCGTTGCAGCAGCAACCACCGGGTTTTCCGCGTCGACGTGGGCGACGAGCGCCACACCTGCCGGCAACGGGATGTCCTTCGCGTGAACCGATTGACCTGCTTCGATCTTCGCGAGGTCGACTTCGATGAATTCGGGCAGTGCCGACGGCAGGCACTCGATTTCGATTTCGTTGAGGACGTGCGAGATCACCGCGCTCGACAGCTTCACTGCCGGGTTGCTTTCCTGGTTCAGGAAGTGCAGCGGCACCTTGGTGTGCAGCTTCTTCGATGCGTCGACGCGCTGGAAGTCCACGTGCAGCACGAGCTGACGGAACGGGTGGTATTGCACGTCGCGCAGCAGAACCTGTTGCGACTTGCCGGCCACTTCCAGTTCGAGGATCGACGAGTGGAAAACTTCTTTCTTGAGCGCGTGCCACAGGGCGTTGTGATCGAGTTCGATCAGTTGCGTGTCAGCACCCGCGCCATAAACGATACCCGGGGTCTTACCCGAGTTACGCAGGCGGCGGCTCGCACCCGTACCTTGCAGGGAACGCTCGAAAGCGACTACTTTCATGTTGAATCTCCAATGCACTGCCCGCGACCAGGCAGTAAAAACAGGGCCTCGAAGCCGTAATGGCTGAGGCCCGGGATAGCGGCACGAACCTTCGTTCGTTCATGCCGATTGTGCAAAAACGCCGCGTGTCGCATGAAGCGGTACGCGGCGTCTTCGCAAATGCTTAACTCTCGGCGAACAGCGACATGACCGAATCGCCGCGGCGGATGCGCGAGAACGTTTCGGCGAGCAGGCCGGCGCTCGTCAACGAACGGATCTTTGCGCACGAACGGGCTTCTTCGCCGAGCGGGATCGTGTCCGTGACCACGAGTTCGTCGAGTGCGGAAGCGGCGATACGCTCGCCTGCGCCGCCCGACAGAACCGGGTGAGTGGCGTACGCGAACACCTGCTTCGCGCCGCGTTCCTTCAGAACCTGCGCGGCCTTGCACAGCGTGCCGGCCGTGTCGACCATGTCGTCCATGATCACGCAGGTGCGGCCTTCGACTTCACCGATGATGTTCATCACTTCGGCGACGTTCGCCTTCGGGCGACGCTTGTCGATGATCGCGAGATCGCAATTGAGCTGCTTTGCCAGTGCACGGGCGCGCACCACGCCGCCGACGTCCGGCGAAACGACCAGCAGGTTGTCGTAGTTCTGCTTGCGCAGATCGCCGAGCAACACGGGCGTTGCGTAGATGTTGTCGACCGGGATGTCGAAGAAGCCTTGAATCTGGTCAGCGTGCAGATCCATCGTGATGATCCGCTCGACGCCGGCGATTTCCAGCATGTTCGCCACGACCTTCGCCGAGATGGCGACGCGCGCCGAACGCGGGCGCCGATCCTGACGGGCATAACCGAAGTAGGGGATGGCGGCGGTGATCCGGCCTGCGGATGCGCGCTTGAGCGCATCGACCATGATCATCAGTTCCATCAGATTGTCGTTCGTCGGTGCACACGTGGATTGCAGGACGAAGACATCCTTGCCACGCACGTTTTCCTGAATCTCGACCTGGATCTCACCGTCCGAAAAACGGCTGACCATTGCTTTGCCGAGGGGAATACCGAGGTTTTTGACGACTTCCTGGGCAAGCGCGGGATTTGCGTTGCCAGTAAAAACCATCAGGCCGTCATGGCTGCTCATCGTGCACCTACTTCAGGCTGGGGGCGGGAGAGATATGATTGCTGTGACGAACCACAGCGAACTACGAGAATTTTTGGCAGGGGAGAAAGGATTCGAACCTTTGCATGCCGGAATCAAAATCCGGTGCCTTAACCAGCTTGGCGACTCCCCTACACTAACTTTGAGCTCCGCCGACCGTGGAGTTTCGTTCGACGATGCAAAACTTATGACGCGAAAGCAAAGAGTGGATGCTGATCCAGGCTCGCTGCCACTGCACTGTTCCATTCGCTTGGCAACTTGGCTTGCGCCGCTTCTGCCTCGGCTTTGCTACGGAACGCTGCAAAAACACTCGCACCCGATCCGGACATCCGCGCTGGCGCGATGTTTTCAAACCATCGCAGCACTTGCGCTACTTCCGCGTACTTTCCTACGACAACCTGCTGCATGTCATTCCGGCCAAAACTTTCCGGCCAGTCAGTGTTGCAGCTGTGTTCTGCAGGAAAGTCCGTAATTATGAGGGGCTTTGTATCTCTTGTCAACGCTTTTTCGGAAAAAATCGCTGCAGTTGGAACCTGCACCCTCGGTGTCACTACCAGGAAGTGACGTGGCGGCAATTGTACAACGTCTAACGCTTCCCCAACACCCTCTGCGAAGGCATTTTTCCCAAATACGAAAAAAGGCACGTCCGCACCGAGCTTCAGCGCAAGATCCTGCAATTCCTGGCGCGGCAGGTCGAGTTTCCATAAGCGATTGAGCGCGAGCAGCGTCGTCGCTGCGTCCGAGCTGCCACCGCCGAGTCCGGCGCCCATCGGCAGGCGCTTGTCGATTTCGATGTCGACGCCCTCGCGCGAACCCGTGTGCGCTTTCAGCAGCGTCGCGGCGCGTACCGTGAGGTCATGCTCGGGCGGCACATCGGCGATTTCGGTGCGGCGTGTGATGAGCCCGTCGTCGCGGCGCGTGAAGTGCAGCGTGTCGCCCCAGTCGAGCAGCTGAAAGACCGTTTGCAGCGTGTGATAGCCATCTGGCCGGCGGCCCGTGATGTGCAGGAAGAGATTCAGTTTCGCTGGCGCGAGGCAATCGCGCAGCGAATCGGTTGTTTCGATCATGAGTGAAAGCTACCTGCGCCAAGGTGGCGCCAAACGGGCGGTAACGCTGCGTGAACGGATGCAGGGGCGAAGGTTTTCAAAGCGGCCTTCGAAAGCGGCCGTCGTACCGGCCGCCCTGGCGAAAAGCCGTCACTGATCCAGCACGAGCTTGATGTCGAGCGGCGGCTCCGAGCGGCTCAGATTGAGGCGCTTTACGCCGGTAGCCGGTGCATCGGCATACGCGAGATAGTCGATGGTCCAGCCGTCCTGCGTGATCTGCTTCAAGCGCGACGGCTGCTGCGGGTCGTTCTCGGTCTTCGCGCGCGAGGTCGGTGCGGGAGACGGCTGCAGCCAGTAGCGCAGACCTTCGACCGGCAGCGTGAACCCGAGTGCATTCTGCATCAGCGTGGAGACGTTATCCGCGGTGAGCGGTGCGCGGTTCGGCAATTCGAGCGTGGCCGAGGCCGGCGACGACGTGACGATAGCCAGGGTCTGACCAAGCGGATTGCGCAATTGCAGAGTCACGGTGTCGCCGGTTTCCTGCCACGAGAAGTTGCCGTAGGCGTTGCGTTGCTGGCCGTTCTGGTCGTTGTACTGGACCGCGAAACGGCCCTGATACGAGCGGCTCGTTTGCGCGGTCACTTCGGTCGCGGCCTTCGACGTGGACGCCCCCTGCGGTTGCACCGACGCGCAGCCCGCCAGCGCGACAACGGCCGCCGCCGCGAATCCGAGCGCCATGCCGCGCGGCGCCCCGGAACAGGAAATCAAACGGGAAAGACGCATCAAAGATCGTTTACCTGAAGACGTTGCAGCGTTTTGACGAGGGTGTCGTTGTCCGGCTCGAGCTTGCGCGCGGCACGGAATGCTGCGCGCGCCTCGTCCTGCTCGCCGGTTTTCCACAGCACTTCGCCGAGGTGTGCGCCGATTTCGGCGTTCGGCTGGATGCTGTACGCCTTGCGCAGCAGCTTGATCGCATCCGCCGTGTTGCCCATCCGGTATTTGACCCAGCCCACGCTGTCCATGATGAACGCGTCGTTCGGTGCGAGGGCCGAGGCCTTTTCGACCAGCTTGTCCGCTTCCGGAAGACGCTGATTGCGATCGGCCAGCGAATAGCCGAGCGCGTTGTACGCCTGCGGATTGTCCGGCTGCGTCTTCATCAGCTTGCGCAGCTGCGCTTCCATGATGTCGTAATGGCCGGTCTTTTCGGCGGCCATCGCGTAGTCGTAGGTGAGGTCGGGGTCGTCGGGGAAGTTTGCCGTGGCTTGCTGCAGACGCTCCTCGGCCTCGGGGTAGCGCTTCGCGTCGAACAGGATCGCGGCGTCGGTGCGCGCGATCAGCGCCATGTCGCGCGGGTCGGAGGTCTGCAGGCCGGCGAGCAGCTTGCGCGCGTCGTCGGTCTTGCCCTGCTTCGCGAGTAGCTGCGCGCGCGTGATCTGCGCGGGCATGTACTGCTGGCTGGTCGGCGCAATCTTGTTGAGCCAGTCGTTCGCTGCCGCTTCGTTTTTCTGTTCGAGCGACAGTTGCGCCAGGTAGATGTAGGCCTGGCCCGCATCGGCGCCCGGCGTCTTGTCAGCCAGCTGCGCGTATTGCGTCAGATAGGTCTGCGCGTCGGCGAAATTTTTCTGCTGGATCTTGATCAGTGCGAGCGCCATCAACGGCGTGAGGTCGTTCGGGTTCGCCTTGCGCATGCTCTCGAACTGCTTCTGCGCGTCGTCGAGACGGTCGCTCGCGAGATACATCTGCGCGAGCGCGAGCCGCGCGTCATGCGATTTCGGATTCTGCTGCACGTATTTTTCGAGCGACGCGATGCCTTCCTTGCGCTCTTCCGGGCCCATTTGCGAGAGCGTCAGCGCCGCCGGCAGATAGTCGGGTTTCAGGGTCAGCGCCTGCTCGAGCGATTTGCGGGCGCCCGGCGCGTCGTCGGACAGCAACTGCTGACGGGCGAGCGCGAGTTGCGCTTCGGGCCGGTTCAGGTCGTTCTTCGCGAGGTCCTGCAATACATGCAGACCGCCGATGCGATTCGGGCCGCGCGAGAGCAGCAGCTGCAGCGAGAGGATCGCGTTGCCGCGGTTTTCCTCGGGCACCTTCGCCAGTTCGCGCGCGAGGATTGGCGCCGCGTCGTCGGGCTTGCCGGACAGCACGAGCAGCGAGGCGTCGAGTTGCGCGGCGCGCTCCGAATCCGGCGCGTACTGCTGCCATAATTGCGCGGCGGCCAGCGCGTCCGACGGGCTTTGCGCGGCCAGCGCGATTTCGGTGGCGCGCTGCGCCATGCGCGGGTCGTGCGTGTCGCGCGTGAGCGCGAGGTAGGTTTGATAGGCGGGCGCCGGTTGGTCGCGCTGCAGTGCGATCTCGGCGGCGAGCACCTGGAAGACGATCTGGCTCGACAACGGCACGTCCGGCAGCGATTTCTCGTCTTCGGGCGTTGCGGGACCAAGCGGGTCCGGCAAGGTGACCGACGTGTCGTCCGAATCCGGCGCGGGGTCCTGCGCATGCGCGGGCACGGCGGCCAGCGCCCATAATGCGAGCGCGGCTGCGCCGAGCATCCGCCGGGCGGATACGGCATGTGGCACGTTGGACATGCGCGCGAGGCGCCTTGAAAGCAGCTTCACGAAGGACACGTTCATGGAAATCCGTTCAATGTTTCAGTCGATTGTAACGCGCTCGCTACAATACGCGCACAACCACACACGCAAGTAGCAGACCGATCAGACATGCCAGAGTTGCCAGAAGTCGAGGTTACCCGCCGAGGGATCGAACCGTATGTGTCCGGGCGCAAGGTCGAGCGTGTCGAAGTGCGTACGCCCGCGCTGCGCTGGCCGATTCCGGCCGGCCTTGCGAAAACCTTGCGCGGCCATGTGGTGCGCAAGGTCGAGCGGCGCGGCAAGTACCTGCTGTTCGAAATCGACGCGGGCTGGTTCATCGTGCATCTCGGCATGACCGGCACGCTGCGCGTGCTGCGTCACGTGCCGCAGCCGCCGGCCGCGGCGAAGCACGATCACGTCGACTGGATCTTCGACGACTTCATCCTGCGTTATCGCGATCCGCGGCGTTTCGGCGCGGTGTTGTGGCATCCGCGCGAGGCGGGCGACATCCTTGCGCACCCGCTGCTCGCGGGGCTCGGCGTCGAGCCCTTCTCGCCGGCGTTCTCGGGCGCTCTGATGCACCGGCTGACGCGCGGGCGCAAGGTGTCGGTGAAGCAGGTGCTGCTGGCCGGTGAAATCGTCGTCGGCGTGGGCAATATTTACGCGTCGGAGAGCCTGTTTCGCGCGGGCATCCGGCCGACCACCGCGGCGGGGCGCGTCTCGCTCGCGCGCTATGAACTGCTCGCCGACGCGGTGCGCGTGACGCTTGCCGCCGCGATCGAGAAGGGCGGCAGCACGCTGCGCGATTTCGTCGGCAGCGACGGCGAAAGCGGCTACTTCCAGCTCGACTATTTCGTCTATGATCGCGCGGGCCAACCCTGCCGCGTGTGTGCAACGCCCATCAAACAGATCGTGCAGGGGCAGCGCTCCACGTACTTCTGTCCCACCTGCCAGCGCTAGATTTCCGATGCCTTCCCGCCTGACACCCACTACGACCCCGCGTGCGAACTCACGCGCGGGCGCGTCCGCCGCGGCGCCCGTTTTTCCCGCGATGCCCGATTTTTCCGCGCGCCTCATCGCATGGCAGCGCCAGCACGGCCGGCACGATCTGCCCTGGCAGAACACGCGCGACCCGTACCGCATCTGGCTGTCGGAAATCATGTTGCAGCAGACCCAGGTGTCGACGGTGATTCCGTACTACGCGAAGTTTCTCGCGCGTTTTCCCGATGTCGCCGCGCTGGCCGCCGCGCCATCCGACGACGTGATGGCGCTGTGGGCCGGCCTCGGTTACTACACGCGCGCGCGCAATCTGCATCGCTGCGCGCAGGTCGTGGTCGAGCGGCACGGTGGCGCGTTTCCGGCCTCGGTCGACGAACTCGCGGACCTGCCCGGCATCGGCCGCTCGACGGCTGCCGCGATCGCCTCGTTCGCCTTCGGCGCGCGTGCGACGATTCTCGACGGCAACGTGAAGCGCGTGCTCGCGCGCGTGTTCGGCGTCGACGGATTCCCGGGCGAGAAGAAGGTCGAGAACGCGATGTGGACGCTCGCCGAATCGCTGTTGCCGGTCGATGCATCGGACGACGAAGTTAGCGCGTACACGCAGGGCTTGATGGATCTCGGCGCGACGCTATGCGTGCGCGGCCGGCCAGACTGCGCGCGCTGCCCGTTCGCCGTCGACTGCGTTGCGAATGTCACCGGACGTCAGCGCGACTTGCCCACGGCGCGGCCGAAGAAAGCCGTGCCGACGCGCCGCACCTGGATGCTCGTGCTACGCGACGGCAACGCGGTGATGCTCGAGCGGCGGCCGCCGTCGGGCATCTGGGGCGGCTTGTGGAGTCTGCCCGAAGCCGCCGACGAAGCCGCGCTCGCCGAGCGCGCGCGAGCGTTCGGTAGCGACGGCACGGTGTCGCCGCTCGCGCCGTTTTCGCATGTATTCACGCATTTCAAGCTCGATATCGAGCCGCGCATCGCGGAGCTGGATCGCGGCGCCGGCGCATTGGCGGCGTTGAACGACGCCGATACCGCATGGGTCGCGCTCGGCGATCTCGATTCGTTCGGGGTGCCGGCGCCGGTGCGCAAGCTGCTGGACAGCCTGCAGGGTTCGTTGATCTAACGGATCGTGCGCAGCGGCGGCGCTGCCGGCATCGTGTGTGCTGCCGCTCGTGCAATGCTCGCGGTTGCCGTCACGTCACAGCAGCTGATGTTGCTGCATGTAGTGATGCACGACGTCGATGCGCGCGCCGGCATCGGTCAGTTCCATCAGCTTTTGCCGGGCGCGCAGCGCGATCGGCAGCACTTCGGCGAGACGGTTCGACACCCATGAGGGATCGGCGAGCCTGAACGGCTCCGCGAACGGCAGACTATCCGGGTCGCGCTCGCGGATCGTCGCGATGATCCTTTCGAGCACTTCCGCGCAGGCGCCGAATTTGGCCAGCAGATCGTTGCCTTCGAGCGGCTGATCGTCGGCGAGCGGCTCCGCCATGCCGACCAGCAAACCGCTTGCTTCGACGCGATGCGACAGCAGACGAAAACGCTTCGTGCCGCGCGCGCGAATCAGCAGCATGCCGAACGCTTCGACGTCGCATTCGTCGATTTCGGCGAGACAGCCAATGGCTTCGGGCACCGAAGGCTCTTCCTCGCGCGCCACTTCCGCTCCGCTTTTCAGCAGGCATACGCCGAACGAGGTCTTTTCGCGCAGACAGTCGCGCGCCATGTCGAGATAGCGCGCTTCGAAAATCTTCAGCGGCAGCAATCCATCGGGGAACAGCACCGTATGCAGCGGAAACAGCGGCAAATCGGCGTACACAGTAGGCGTAGAGGACATGGCGCAACGCTTTCGGTTAAGGCCGCGCGATGCGGCCAGTTAAGCGATCAGCTTCGATGATTCGCCGACGTCGACCGGCGCATCGCGGTGCCGCACAATCACATTCGCCGATGTTGCGAGACGCGCGGCAAGCGTCTCCGCGATGAACACCGAGCGGTGCTGGCCGCCCGTGCAACCGATTGCGACGGTCAGGTAGCTGCGATTGTCGTCGCGGAAATGCGGCAGCCACTTGGACAGATACTTCTCGATGTCGTCGATCATCTCGTGGACGACCGGCTGCGCATCGAGAAAATCCATCACCGGTTTGTCGAGGCCGGTGAGCGGCCTCAATTCATGATCGTAGTACGGGTTCGGCAGCGTGCGTACGTCGAATACGAAATCCGCATCGAGCGGCACGCCGCGTTTGAAGCCGAACGACTCGAACATCAGCACGAGCCCGGCGTCTTCCTGTTCGATGAAACGCTTGACCCATGCGCGCAGCACGTTCGCGCGCAGATTGCTCGTGTCGATCTGATGGCCGAATTCGGCGAGCCCCGCGACCAGTTCGCGCTCGCGCTCGATCGCTTCGGCGAGCGAGGTGAGCAGGCCTACGTCCGCATCGTGCGCGGGCGAGCCGGATAGCGGATGGCGCCGGCGCGTTTCGGAAAAGCGTTGAATCAGCGACTGCGTGCTTGCGCTCAGAAACAGCACGCGCACGTCGTGCGAGCGTTTGAGATCGCGGATCATCGCGGGCATTTCGTCGAGCGACGAACCCGAGCGTGCGTCGATCGCGACCGCGAGACGATCCTGGCCGTCTTCGGCGAGATAGCTGGCGAGTTGCGGCAGAAAGCGCGGCGGCAGATTGTCGACGCAATAATAGCCCGCGTCTTCAAGCGCGTTCAGGGCAACGGACTTGCCGGAGCCGGAGATGCCGGTGATCAGGATTATGCGCATGGAGTCGTCGAAACCGTAAATTTCATCATAGCATCCGGTTTCCATGTGCGTGCCCGCGGACGGGCTTTTTGCCGCGGGCGCTGCATGGCTTGGGCGGCGCGGCGCGGCCCGGCTTCAGATCAGCTTGCCGGGAAACTGGCTGTCGGGGTCCTGCATGGCGAGACGCTGGCGATCCATGAAATCGCGCAGCGTGTCGATGCCGCGCAATTGCAGGATCGTATTGCGCACGGCCGCTTCGACCAGCACCGCGAGGTTGCGGCCCGCAGCCACCTGAATCGTGACCTTGCTGATCGGCAGACCGAGCACGTCGACGGTCTGACTCTCCAGCGGCAGGCGCTGGAATTCGCCGTCGGGGCGGCGTACCAGTTGCACGATCAGCTTCAGCTTCATTTTCCGGCGCACCGCCGTTTCGCCGAAGATCGTCTTGATGTCGAGGAGACCGAGGCCGCGCACTTCGAGCAGATTCTGCAACAGCGGCGGGCAGCGTCCTTCGACGAAGTCCGGGCCGAGGCGCACGAAGTCGACCGCGTCGTCGGCGACGAGACCGTGGCCGCGGCTGATCAGTTCGAGCCCGAGTTCGCTCTTGCCGAGACCCGAGTCGCCGGTGAGCAGCACGCCCATGCCGAGGATGTCGAGAAACACGCCGTGCAGCGTCGCGCGCGGCGCGAGGATGCGCGACATGTAGAGACGCAGGCTGTCGATTACCGCGGCCGCCGAGGTCGGCGTCGTGAAGAGCGGCGTGGACGAGCGCGTGCAGCGCAGCACCAGTTCCGGCGGCGCGGCGACGCCGCCGGCCACCACCAGGAACGGCGGCTCCAGCGCAATCAGCTCGGCCATGTGGCGCGAGCGGTCTTCGTCGGTCTGACGTTTGTAGTAGTCGATTTCGGCGTCGCCGAGCACCTGGATCCGGTTCGGGTGGATCAGGTTCAGGTGGCCGACGAGGTCGGCGCTCGAGGTGGCGTTGGCGACCGATTCCGAGGAAAAGCCGCGCTCCCAGCCTTCATGCCCCGTGAGCCAGCTGAGCTTCAGCATGGCTGCGTTGTCGTCGAAAATGCTCTGGGCGTTGATGCTGGACGTATCCATGAGTCGGTGACTCCAGTGTGGGCCGCTTGCCGGGCCGTGCTCGCGTGCGCGGGGTTACCGCCGCTGCATCAAGGTTGCCACTGAGTGAGCAGGCGATGCAACGATTCGCGGTCTTCTTCGGTATGCAGGCGTTCGCGAGCCTCGCGATCGGACAGCAACTGGGCAATCTCGGACAGGATTTCGAGGTGCTGTTGGGTAGCCTGTTCGGGCACGAGCAGGAAGATCAGCAGCGAAACCGGCTGACCGTCCGGTGCTTCGAAAGGGATGGGTTCCGCGAGACGGACGAACGCGGCGAGCGGCTGCTTGAGACCCTTGATGCGCCCGTGCGGAATCGCGACGCCTTCGCCGAGTCCGGTCGAACCGAGGCGCTCTCGCGCAAAAAGATTGTCAGTGACGGTACTGCGGGCGATGCCGTTCTGGTTCTCGAAGATCAGGCCCGCTTGCTCGAACACGCGTTTCTTGCTGGTGACCGATAGTCCGATGACGACGTTCTCGAGGGGAAGAAATTTGGCTAAACGATTCATGTTGACAGGCGAAAACGTGGCCTGGGTTCTCCCCACCGGGGCGTTTAAGTGGCGTTCCATTCGTTTGATGCTCGCGAAGACGTGCGGTGAGAGTCGTCGCCCAAAGCGCGAGACTCCGGCCGGCCGTATTCAAAGAGCTGGCTTGACCCCGATGGTAACCGGAACATTATAGAACAGGGTAGCGGACGATGGTGCGGCGCGCCATTGATGCATACCAGGTTTTTCACCGCTTGCGCCGCGACTCGTTTCGCTTCGCGCAAAGACTGGCGAAAACCATGCACGGCATGCGGAAACGGCGCGGGGAACGTGGCCCGAAAACGAAAAACCGCCCGGTTGCGGGCGGCTTGACGGAGCGGGAAAATGAATGATTTCCTCTAATTCTCCTATTGCGGCGGCACGTCCAGTTGCGGCGCCGGCTGATACTTGATCGCCTCGTGCTGATGTCCTTGCAGACGATCCTTGTGGCGGATCACCTGTCTGTCGAGCTTGTCGATCACAAGATCTATCGCCGCGTACAAATCACTGTCACAACTCTCGACAAAAATGTCTTTACCCTTCAGATGGAGATTGATTTCCACCTTCTGACGCTTGTCTTTTTCCTTATGGTTGTCGACCGAGAGGACCACACTGCCGTCGATGACCTGATCGAAATGTCTTAGCACCCTGTCCAGTTTGGTGATCACGTATTCGCGCAACGCAGGCGTTACTTCGAGGTGGTGTCCACTGATCTTGAGATTCATAGTGCTTCTCCAAGCTAATGCCGCTTGGTCCGCACAATGACAAAGGTCCGGTCGATCTGACGGCTTGCCTGTGTCGCCCCCCGGTGACTGACATCTGGCAGGTCGCAGCGGCCGGCCTGTCCGTCATGCACGGAGCGGCCGGTAAATGCCCGCTGCAAAACGCGGCGGGCTACAGAGACTTGCGCAGGTTGACTGCCGGGATCTTGAGCGCTTCACGGTATTTCGCCACGGTACGCCGTGCGACCACGAAGCCCTGTTCCGCCAGCAGTTCGGCTATGCGACTGTCTGAGAGTGGCGATTTCGGGTTTTCCGCTCCTATCAGTTGTTTGATCAGCGCGCGAATGGCCGTTGAAGAGGCCGCGCCGCCTGTGTCAGTCGATACGTGTGAGCCGAAAAAGTACTTGAATTCCAGCGTCCCGAATGGGGTCAGCATGTATTTGCCGGTTGTCACACGCGAGACAGTTGACTCGTGTAGGCCCAGCGTATCAGCAATTTCCCGCAAAACCAAGGGGCGCATGGCAATTTCGCCGTGCACGAAAAAGCTCTTCTGACGCTCGACGATTGCCTGCGCAACTCGCAGGATCGTCTCGAAACGCTGCTGGATGTTTTTGATCAGCCAGCGTGCTTCCTGAAGCTGCTGGCGCAATGAACCGCTGCCGGGATCGCCCCGGTTATTGCGCAGAATATTCGCGTACAGATGGTTGATGCGCAGCTTCGGCACGACTTCGGGATTCAGTTCGGCCTGCCATCCTTGAGCGGTTCTGCGCACCATGATGTCGGGCACGACGTAGTCCGCTTCGGCCTTGCCGTAGGCGGCGCCGGGAAACGGTTCGAGCGAGCGGATCAGCACATGGGCGTCGCGCAGATCGTCGTCATTCGCTTTCAGGTGCTTGCGCAGACGCGTGAAATCGCGCGCCGCGAGCAATTCCAGGTGATGGCCGACAATGTCTAGCGCGAGCGTGCGGGTGGGCGACGGATCGAGCCGCAGCAGTTGCAGCTTCAAGCATTCCGACGCGGAGCGCGCGCCGACCCCGGCCGGGTCGAAGCTATGCAGCAGCGCCAGCGCGGCATTCAGTTCGTCGAGGTCGACTTCGAGTTCGTCGGGCAGATCGGCCAGCACTTCTTCGAGCGTGGCGGCGAGGTAGCCGTCGTCGTCGAGAGATTCGATCAGAAACGTGACGAGCGCCCGGTCGCGCGGGCTAGCCTGGGTGACGCGCAGTTGCGCCATCAGGTGATCGCGCAGTGAGGTGCTCGACTCGTGGATTTGCAGCGGCGGCAGGTCGTCGTCATCCGACGCGTTGCCGGAGCGGCCGTAGTCGTCGAGGTTCCATTGCGATGCGTCACCGCCGTCGCCCGAGAGGCCGTTGTATTCGTCGACACCTTGCGGCTCGCCGTTTTCGGCGCGCTCGCCCGTGCCGTCGGACCCCGACGAGCCGTTGCCGGCCATCGGGTCGGACGGCGTGGACGCACCCGGCGTCTGGGCGATGACCGAACCGTCGGCAGCCACCCGCAACGGGCTCGCGATCCATTCGTCCTCGTTCTCGAGGAGCGGGTTCTGCGAGATCGCCATGGCGACTTCCTGCTGCAGTTCGAGCGTCGACAACTGCAGCAGCCGGATGGACTGCTGTAGTTGCGGCGTCAGCGCAAGATGCTGCGATAGGCGGAGTTGGAGGCTGGCTTTCATGGCAAGTTGAGATTCATTGTAGAGAGTTTGCCACGACCGCGATACCTTGCGACACCCGCAATTACGCATGCGCGAGTTTTCCGGCAAGGCGAGGCGCCAGCCGATGCCGTGCGGAAATGGACGTGCGGGGAGACGAGAGGCGGCGAATGTGCGGATGCCGCAAAAAGGACCGGCCGTGCGTATTCGCGCGGCCGGCGACCCTTGATGTGCTTACATGCGGAAGTGTTCGCCGAGATAGACGCGCCGTACGCTTTCGTTCTCGATGATCTCGCTGGGCGCGCCGGCCGCGAGCACGCTGCCGTCGCTGATGATGTACGCGTGATCGCAGATGCCGAGCGTCTCGCGCACGTTGTGGTCGGTAATCAGGACGCCGATATTGCGCTGCTTCAGGAACTTGACGATCTTCTGGATTTCCAGCACCGCGATCGGATCGACGCCCGCGAACGGTTCGTCGAGCAGAATGAAGCTCGGGTTGGTGGCGAGCGCGCGGGCGATTTCCACGCGGCGGCGCTCGCCGCCCGACAGCGACAGCGCCGGATTGTCACGCAGATGCGCGATCTGCAGCTCGTCGAGCAACGCTTCGGTGCGCGACCTGATGGCGTCCTTGCTGAGCCGCTTGCCGTTTTCTTCGTGCTGCAATTCGAGCACCGCGCGAATGTTTTCCTCGACGCTGAGCTTGCGGAACACCGAGGCTTCCTGCGGCAGATACGACAGGCCGAGCGAGGCGCGCTTGTGGATCGGCAGCAGGCTGATCGATTTGCCGTCCAGATCGATTTCGCCGGCGTCGAGCGGAACGAGACCCACGATCATGTAGAACGACGTGGTCTTGCCGGCGCCGTTCGGGCCGAGCAGGCCGACCACCTCGCCGCTTTTCACGTCGAGCGAGACGTCCTTGACGACCGTGCGCGAGCCATAGCGCTTCTTCAGATTGCGCACGACCAGCGAACTGCTGGTGCCGGCCGGCTTGCGATTGGGCAGGGGCGCGATGTTGCCGCTGATGGTGCTCACTGGTTCGGCGCTCCCTGGATCGAGGTGGACGGCGCGAGCGTGGCCGAGGCGCCGGTCAGCGGCGCGGCGCCGCCGTTGCGCGGCGCGAGCATCGCGCGCACGCGGCCGGTCGGGTTGCCCGGGCTCGCGACGTCCTTGCCGGCCTTCGCGGTGTAGAAGTCGTTCTGGCCGTCATAGGTGATGACGCTGCCGTGCACCTGGTCGAGCAGCGTCGTCATGCTTTGCAGGCGGCGCACCGTCGCGTTGGTGGTGAGCGTGGTCAGATCCTGCTTGCCGTCGTAGTCGATCCGCACGGCCGTGCCTTCGATGTATTCGTCGAGCCCTTCGCGCTTCTGGCGGAAGTACGACAGATTGCTGCCGCTCGAGGTGCCGGTGGCGTACTGGTAGCCCTGCGGGTCTTGCGACACTTCGACACGATCGGCCTTGATGAGGATCGTCCCCTTGGTGGCGACCACGTGGCCCGTGAAGATGCTGACCTGCCGCAGGTCGTCGTAAGTCATGTTGTCCGCTTCGATGTTCAGCGGCTTGTCCTTGTCGGCGCGGTCTGCGTGCGCGAGCGGCGCGAAGCCGGCGAGCG
>NZ_JAAGPQ010000088.1:0-32730 GCF_017104985.1 Paraburkholderia sp. Ac-20342
TCGCCGCCGCCGCTGGCGGCGGTCGCCGCCAACGTCGCGACCGGCGCCGACGCGCTGATGACGGGCGGCGAGCGCGCGCGGCTCAACGCGCTGTGGCAGGCGAATGTGGCGCAGCTGTGCCGGCAGGCGCTCGACGGCCGCTATCCGCTCGTGCGCGGGTCCACGCGCGATGCCGCGCCCGACGATTTCGGCCGCCTGCTCGGCCCGGGCGGTTTGATCGACGATTTCTTCCAGAAGAACCTGGCGATGCTGGTCGATATGTCGGGGCCGCAATGGCGCTGGCGCAGCGGCGCCGAGACGCTCGGCATCCCCGTCGAAGTGCTCGGCCAGTTCCAGCGGGCGGCGCAGATTCGCGATGCGTTCTTCCGCGCGGGCGGGCGCGACGTGTCGGTGCGCTTCGAGGTGAAGCCGCTGACGATCGATCCGTCGATCACGCAGTTCACGCTCGACATCGACGGGCAGCAGATGATCGTCAAACCCGACACGCCGCAGTCGATGGTGTTCCAGTGGCCGAGCGGCAAGGGCACCGGCCAGGCGCACGTCGAGTTCACGCCGGCGGGCAACGCGCCGGCGGCGCGGGCCGACGGACCGTGGGCGCTGCTGCATCTGATGGACGATGCTCATCTGCAACCGACTTCGCAGCCCGACCGCTTCCGGTTGAGCTTCGAATCGGATGGCCGGCGCGCGGCCTTCGAACTCGCGGCCAGCAGTATCGTGAACCCGTTCCGCCGCGCCGCGCTCGAGCAGTTCCGCTGTCTGGACCGGTTATGAGCGAGGACTCATCGGCCGCGCCCGGTTTTTTCGGCAAGGTGCGCACGCATGGCGATTTCGTCGCGCGCCGCTTGCCGGCGGAGTTCATGATGCCGTGGGACGAGGGCTTGCAGAACGGCATGCTGCTCGGGCGGGAGCGCTTCGGCGCGCAGTGGCTGCCGTTGTATCTGAACGCGCCCGTGTGGTGTTTCGCGCTGGCGGCGGGCCCGTATGGCCCGCATGCCTGGGCGGGCGTGCTGACGCCGGGGGTGGACCGGGTGGGGCGCTATTTTCCGTTCACGATCGCGCAGGCCATCGAGGCCGCCGAACTCGAACGACGGCTGGCCGATGCACAGGCCTGGTATGACCGGCTGGTGGCATTGGCCCTGTCGACCCTCGCGCCGGAGTTCACGCTCGATGGTTTCGACGTGGCGGTGCGCGCCGAGCGCTGGTGCAACGAGGGGCGCGAAGCGATGCCATGGCGGCTGGCCATACCCGATGCATCCGACGGCTTCGCCGCGCTGCTGGTCGAAACCGTCGCCGCGGGACGGAGCCTCTGGTGGAGCGACGGATCGCCGGCCGTGGCGCCGTCCGCGCGACTGTGCGCGGGCGCGACGAGCGGCGCGCAGTTCGCGAGTCTGCTCGACGCCGGCAGGGATGAATGGGACGCGGTGACCGCATTGATTGCGCACGCGGGTGCGTAGCGATGGCATCGCCGCGTCGAATGGGTACCGGATGGATGACGGATGAGTAACGTATAAGGTGACGGGTTTCAAATTGGCTTCCCGTCATTCGTCTTTGAAGGATGAAGCTGCCCCGCAACGGGGTCCGTCCATGTTCGCCGACGGTCCGCGACGAGGCGCTGGCGGCCTCGCGGTCCGATGGCCGGTCAATTCCGCGGAGATTTCCGTATGTCACGCCTGACACATTCTGCTTCCGGAACCCGCGCGCGAGGCGCGGTTCTGGTTGCCGCGCTGTGCGCCTTGTCCTCGCTGTGCGCGGCCGCGCGAGCCGCCGAACCGGTGATGAAAGAGCAGGACATCAACGAACAGTCGGTCACGCGGGCGCTCGAACCCGCGCAGTCCGGCGGGCCCGACGACAACATCGTGACGCGCGGCTTCGTGCTGTCGAACAAGCCGCCCGCAGGCGCGCCGCGGCCCGCGCCGGCGAAAACGCCTTCCGCGCAAATCCTCATCACGTTCGCCACCAATTCGGCCACGCTCACCGATAGCGCGAAGGCCGCGCTCGACAAGGTCGCCGGTGCCTTGCAGTCCGAGAAGCTCGCGGCCTACCGGTTTCGCGTCGAAGGGCATGCCGATCCGCGCGGTTCGGCCGATGCCAATATGAAGCTCTCGGAAGACCGTGCCGCCGCGGTGGTCGAATACCTGACGCAGAAAGACGGCATCGCCTCCGAGCGGCTGTCGTCGGTCGGCAAGGGCTCCGCCGATCCGCTGAACCGGCGCAATCCGACGGCGCCCGAGAACCGCCGCGTGACGATCGTCACGGTCACGGATTAGACACTGTCGGGAGGCCGCCGATGACGCGCTATCGCGGGTATTGCGCCCTCGCGAGACGGGCGGCGCTGCTGTTCGTGACGTTCGCCGCGTTCGCGCTTGCCGTGGACATGCACGCGCCGGCGCGTGCCGCCGATGGCCCGGACGGATCAGGCGAGTCGGGTGCATCGAGCGGATCGGGCGCAGCGGGCGCGCACTCATGGCCCGCGCTCGCCGTCGACGGCGACACCGGGGCCATCCGTCTGCCGCTGGGCCAGCTCGAAGCCGCGCTGGTGTCCGACGCGCGTCTGCAATTGTTCACCGTGACGGATCAGCCTGGACTCCATGTGATGCAGGCCGCCAGCCTCGCGCAGCAGGGCGCCATGTTTTCGCGCGTGGTGGCCCTGCTCGAGAGGCGCGACATGCCGCGCGACCGCGTGGTGTCGGCGGCGGCGCTGGTGGCTCACGCTCGGCGCTTCGGCACCGATCCGGCGGGACTGACGGCGGGCAACAACTTCAGCACCGTCGAGCTGACGCATTTTTTCGAACTCGCGCGCGAGCAGGGCGTGGTGCTGAATCAGGGCGAGCGTACCTTGCAGGCGATTCTGGTGCGATGGCGTTTGATCCGCGAGGAGCAGGGCGTCTGGAAAGCGGCGAGTCCGCGCGATTTTCTGATCACGATTCCGGGGCTCGGTCCCGCACCGGGCGGCGAGACGATCAACGCCGCGGTCAGGGCGGCAATCCTCAGTCACGAACTGGGGCATTGGCAGTACTTCTCGAATAATGCCTACGCGCACGCATGCCGTTCGTTCTGGTGGCGGGAATTGAGCTACGAGGAACGCGCGGAGTTGACCCGGCAACTGGCGAACCTCGGCTACGATCCGAGCGACCGCATCGTGATCGACGAGATGCAGGCGTATTTGCTGCATACCCCCGCGGCTTATATGCCGATCGTCGATACGCCGGGGCCGGATGGCATCGACGTCGGCAAGGTGCGGCGGCGCTTGCAGGAGCGGGTGGCGCAAGGGGGCGAGTAAGAGGGTAAAAGCGGGGGAGTAAAAAACGGGGAAGCAAAAGCGGGGGAGCAGAAGCGGCACGGGAGAGTAGCAACACGCCGTCGGCGCGCGGAGCGCGCGAGCGGTGCGATCCGCAAGGCCGGACCTCTCGCGACGATTGTTATGGAGTACAGCACATGGCAAGCGACACTTTTACCGCCGACGATTTCGTCGATCGATACATGAACCTCCAGGCCGGCAGCAGCGAATGGCCGACGAGCGTGTCGTTGAACAAGTACATGATCGGCGCGGACTATTCGAGCCCGAAAGCGCAGGCGCGCGCGGCGGTGCGAACGGCGGCGCTCAAGAAGCATCTCGGGCCGAAGGACAGCGCATTTGCGCGGGCCAATTGCGGCAAGGTTTCGCCGGACGACTGCGAGCATATTCTGACGCTCGCGGTCGACTCGGGCACGGTCCAGCCCGAGAATATCCAGGCATGGGCCGACCGGAATCTCGGCGTGGATTGCACGGGCTTCGTCGTGGCCTTTTACGATGCGCTCGGGATCATGGATATCGAGCGATATAGCGGCGGCGCGAGTTGCTTTACCTTTATCAACAAGGCCAAGCATAACCATCGGCCGCCGGGCGAGAGCCCGCTGATCTGGGAACTCGACGACGTGCAGCCGAGCGACATGATTCTATGGATGAACGATGCGCAGGTGGAGACACGGTCGCCGGGGCACATCGCGCTGATCTACGACGTCGATTGCCAACAGGGCATTCTTTATACGGCGGAGTCGAATGGCGCCGATGACGGCGAAGGACACTACGGCCCGAAAATTTCAGAGCGCATCTGGAACGGCCGCAACAAGGATCGCGGGCCGCATTATCTGCAACTGGGCAAGTCGGACAAGGTCATTATCGTCCGCCCGCCGCCGATGTTCGGCTAGGCGGGAAGACCGTCTCGTTTTTCATCCTTGCGTGAGCGTTTTTTGCGTGCGGGCCGCCGGGTTCGGCGGCCACGCTACGCGGCACCGCTCATGTTTCGCAGCTCATGTTTCGCCGCTTATTATGTGGCACCGTTCTGGCGCTTGACCGCCTTGGTGACCTCATCGCGCAGCGTGAGAGTCATGCCGGTGATGATGTAGAAGCCGTTGCGCCATTCCGGGTCCAGCGCCTGCGTCGCGTCGATTTGCGCCTGGGCCCGTTCGGTCGCGGTGCCGCCTCGCGCGCTGACGCGTTCGTAATGGCAGGCGGTAAAGAACAGCATGCCATTGGTTGCACGGGCGACGATGCGCCGCGCGCCGCGATTGCGCACACCCGGCGTGGCGACCGTGTACTCGAGATACTTGCCGTTGGGGAGATCGCCGAAGCGGTTGCCGAACGACGAGCCGTCTTTCCCCGGATAAGGAAAGGGCCCATCCGAAATGATCAGGTCGATCGTGCGGCGGGCTTCGGGGGGCAGGCAATCATAGTCGATCGAAAAAAGCGCGTTCCCCATGTTGCCGCCTCGTCCGAGCATGCCTTGCTTGCGCATGCCTTGCTCTTCGAGTGCATGATCGTAGTGGGTCGTGGTGACGGGTCCGGGCATGGGCCTGATCCTCGCATGAAGGGCACAGTGGCGAAAGACGGATTGACATAGGGAAGACGATTCGTAAGTAGAAATTTTGAAGACGTTCGAGGCGCAAGATGCGCGGTGTCGTCAACGATTCGGGTTCGCCGTTTTTTTTGCCGTTTTTCTGCCTGCTTTTCTGCCTGCTTCCTGCGTTGTCTTTTGCGTGACCTCTTGCGCCGTTTCGGCCATCCTGGTGGTCTCCTCGAAACGCCGGTTCGCTTCGGCCACTTCCGCGCGAAAGCGCTGCAACGCGCTCAGCGCGAGATCGGGCGGCGTGAGCGCGGCCCATAGCACGTCGATCAACTGATCCGCGGTCGCATCGATATCGATCTGCCGGTTCGTCAGCGTCGCATCCCATAGCACGTGCTCCATCGGGCCGAACACCATCGAGCGCAGCAGGCGCAGCGGCATGTCCGCGCGAATCTGTCCGCTTTGCTGGCCCTCGGCGAGCACGCGCATCAGCGGCGCGGTGTAGCGGCGCTGCAATTCGGTCAGCGCTTCGCTCAACTCGTGATGACGCGCGCGGCCTTCGGACAGCACGAGCGCGCACAGGTCCGTGCCGTTCACGAGCATCAGCCGCACATGCATGCGCACGATGAACGCGAACTGCTGGCGCACGCTGCCGTCGCGCGGCAAGCCGGCTTCGATCGCCTCGATGATCTCGTCGTACCAGTCGCCGATCACGCGCGCGCAGAGTTCGCGCTTGCCGCGAAAATAGCTGAACACGGTTGCCTCGGAAATGCCGAGGCGCTGCGCGATTTCGGCGGTCGTCGCGTGCTCGTAGCCTTTGGCGGCGAACACGTCGCGCCCGGCCTGGAGAATTTCCTTCACGCGCTGTTGCGACTTGCGCCCGGCCGGTTCGCGGCGCGAGACGGGGAGTCCGGTCTTAACGGCAGCGGTCATGTGAGTCGGATTCAGATTTGTGGAGCCGGTTAGCGCAGGAAATACAGATTTCGATGTCTGATCGTCGCGATACTAGCACCTAATTGGCGCCCGATGCCGGTTCGTAAATTTCTGAGTCACGCTCAAAAATACCTATTGACGCATACGTCAATCTGGCGTGAAATGCGCGTTGACACGTTTGGGCGTGCGATGCGCGTGGTTTGGGCGTGCACAGCGCGAGCCGCGCCCGGCCGCCAATGAACTCAGGAGATACCGCAATGCGCAATCTGCCCGGTTTGCAGTTCCCGCTCGGCGAAGAAATCGAAATGCTGCGTGACAGCATCGCCTCGTTCGCCGCCAAAGAAATCGCGCCGCGCGCGGGGGAGATCGATCGCACCGATCAGTTCCCGATGGACCTGTGGCGCAAGTTCGGCGACCTCGGCGTGCTCGGCATGACCGTCGCCGAGGAATACGGCGGCGCGAACATGGGCTATACCGCGCATATGGTCGCGATGGAGGAGATTTCGCGCGCGTCGGCCTCGGTGGGTCTTTCTTACGGTGCGCATTCGAATCTGTGCGTGAACCAGATTCATCGCAACGGCACGGACGCGCAGAAGCGCCAGTATCTGCCGAAGCTCGTCTCGGGCGAACACGTCGGCGCGCTCGCGATGAGCGAGCCGAACGCGGGCTCGGACGTCGTCAGCATGAAGCTGCGCGCCGAGAAGAAGGGCGATCGCTATGTGCTCAACGGCACCAAGATGTGGATCACGAACGGTCCCGATTGCGACACGCTGGTGGTCTATGCGAAGACCGATCCCGAGGCGAATTCGCGCGGCATTACCGCGTTTATCGTCGAGAAGGGCATGCAGGGTTTCTCGGTCGCGCAGAAGCTCGACAAGCTCGGCATGCGCGGCTCGCATACGGGCGAACTCGTGTTTCAGGACGTCGAGGTGCCGGAAGAAAACATTCTCGGCCAGCTCAACGGTGGCGTGAAAGTGCTGATGAGCGGCCTCGACTACGAACGTGCGGTGCTCGCGGGCGGCCCGACCGGCATCATGGTCGCGGTGATGGACGCGGTCGTGCCGTATATCCACGACCGCAGGCAGTTCGGCCAGTCGATCGGCGAATTCCAGCTGATCCAGGGCAAGGTCGCCGATCTCTATACGACGCTGCAGGCCTGTCGCGCGTATCTGTACGCCGTGGGGCGCCAGCTCGACACGCTCGGTAGCGAGCACGTGCGCCAGGTGCGCAAGGACTGCGCGGGCGTGATTCTCTATACCGCCGAAAAAGCGACGTGGATGGCCGGCGAGGCGATCCAGATTCTCGGCGGCAATGGCTATATCAATGAGTATCCGGTCGGGCGTTTGTGGCGCGATGCGAAGCTCTATGAAATCGGCGCGGGCACGAGCGAGATTCGTCGCATGCTGATCGGGCGCGAGCTGTTTGCCGAGACTTTGTGACGCAAGTGCGCATGCGTTGCGGCGTCATGGCGTCGTGCGTTGTGGCGTGCTTGTTGGCCCATAAAGTCGGCCTATAGTCGGCCCTAAAGTCGGCCCATAAAAAGCGGCAACCTGGAGTCACTTCATGCCGATCATCGAATCCAAGCTGAACCCGCGTTCCGACGACTTTCGCGCGAACGCGGCGGCGCTCGAAGCGCTCGTCGCCGATCTGCGCGCGAAGGTCGAACTGCTGGCGCAGGGCGGCGGCCAGGCCGCGCGCGACAAGCACACGAGCCGCGGCAAGCTGCTGCCGCGCGAGCGCATTGCGCAGCTGCTCGACCCGGGTACGCCGTTCCTCGAATTCTCGCAACTGGCCGCCTACGGCATGTACAACGACGACGCGCCGGGCGCGGGCGTCATCACCGGGATTGGCCGCGTTGCCGGGCAGGAGTGCGTGATCGTCTGCAACGACGCGACGGTCAAGGGCGGCACCTACTATCCGGTCACCGTCAAGAAGCATGTACGCGCGCAGGAAATCGCCAGCGAGAACCGCTTGCCGTGCGTGTATCTGGTCGATTCGGGCGGCGCGAATCTGCCGAATCAGGACGACGTGTTCCCCGATCGCGACCACTTCGGCCGCATCTTCTACAACCAGGCGAATCTGTCGGCGGCCGGCATTCCGCAGATCGCGGTCGTGATGGGTTCGTGCACGGCGGGCGGCGCCTACGTGCCGGCGATGAGCGACGAGTCGATCATCGTGAAGAACCAGGGGACGATTTTTCTCGGCGGCCCGCCGCTCGTGAAGGCGGCGACCGGCGAAGTGGTCAGCGCCGAGGACCTCGGCGGCGGCGACGTGCATACGCGTCTTTCGGGTGTCGTCGATCATCTCGCGCAGAACGACGCGCATGCGCTCGCGATCGCGCGCAGCATCGTCGGCAATCTGAATCGCGTGAAGCCGGTGCCGCTCGTGTTGCAGGAGCCGAAGCCGCCGCGCCATGACGTGAAGAGTATCTACGGCGTGATTCCGGTCGATACGAGAAAGCCTTTCGATATCCGCGAGGTAATTGCGCGCATCGTCGACGACTCGGCCTTCGACGAATTCAAGGCCCGCTACGGCACGACGCTTGTGTGCGGTTTCGCGCATATCTGGGGACATCCGGTCGGCATCGTCGCGAACAACGGCATCCTGTTTTCGGAGTCGGCGCTCAAGGGCACGCACTTCATCGAGCTGTGCTGCCAGCGCAAGATTCCGCTCGTGTTTCTGCAGAACATCACGGGCTTCATGGTCGGGCGCAAATACGAAAACGAAGGCATCGCGAGAAACGGCGCGAAGATGGTGACGGCCGTGGCGACGGCGAAGGTGCCGAAGTTCACGGTCATCATCGGCGGCTCGTTCGGCGCGGGCAACTACGGCATGTGCGGCCGCGCGTATTCGCCGCGTTTCCTGTGGATGTGGCCGAACGCGCGCATCTCGGTGATGGGCGGCGAGCAGGCCGCGTCGGTGCTGGCCACGGTCAAGCGCGACGGCATCGAGAGCCGGGGCGGCGCATGGAGCGCCGAAGAGGAAGAGGCGTTCAAGCAGCCGATTCGCGAGCAATACGAGCATCAGGGGCACCCGTACTATGCAAGCGCGCGTCTGTGGGACGACGGCGTGATCGATCCGGCGCAAACGCGCGACGTGCTCGGTCTCGGCCTCTCGGCCGCGATGAACGCGCCGATCGAAGACACGCGCTTCGGCGTGTTCAGAATGTGATGGCGCGCCACGACGCGATGGTGCGGGAAAGCCCGGTAAAGGAGCACAACGCATGCAATACGAAACGCTGAAGTTCGAAGTGGTCGGCCAGGTTGCGACGCTCACGCTGAATCGCCCGGACGTGCGCAACGCGTTCAACGAAACGATGATCGCCGAACTGACCTCGGCATTCACCGCACTCGATGCGCGCGACGACGTGCGGGCGGTCGTGCTGGCCGCGAACGGCAAGGCGTTCTGCGCGGGCGCCGACCTGAACTGGATGAAGCAGATGGCCGGCTATTCGGACGACGAGAACCGCGCCGATGCGATGCGGCTCGCGAACATGCTGGCGGCCGTGTACCGCTGCAACAAGCCGGTGATCGCGCGCGTGCAGGGCGACGCCTACGCGGGCGGCATGGGCCTGATCTCGGCCTGCGATATCGTCGTCGCGGTGGACAGCGCGCATTTCTGCCTCTCCGAAGCGCGGCTCGGCCTGATTCCGGCCACGATCGCGCCCTACGTGATTCGCGCGCTCGGCGAGCAGGCGGCGCGGCGCTATTTCGTCACGGCCGAAGCGTTCGACTGCGCGACCGCGTGGCGTCTCGGTCTGGTCAGCGAAGCGGTGAGCGCGGCGCAACTCGACGCGAGCGTCGCGCAACTCGCGCAAACGCTGTGCGCGAACGGACCGCAAGCGGTGCAAGCCTGCAAGCGGCTCGTGCAGGACGTCGCGGGCCGCGAACTGAACGACGCGCTGATCGAAGACACCGCCGCGCGCATCGCGCGCACACGCGCCGGCGCGGAAGGCCGCGAAGGCATCGCGTCGTTCCTCGACAAGCGCGCGCCGTCCTGGCGCGGCTGACACCGCAACCCGGCGCCGAACCGCACACTTCATCGAGACACTCATGTTCAACAAGATCCTGATTGCCAACCGGGGCGAGATTGCCTGCCGCGTCGCCGCGACCTGCAAGCGGCTCGGCATCGCGAGCGTGGCCGTCTATTCCGACGCGGACGCCAACGCGAAACACGTCGCCGCCTGCGACGAAGCGGTGCATATCGGCGGCTCGACGGCGGCGCAAAGCTATCTGCGCATCGAGCGCATCATCGAGGCCGTGCGCGCGACCGGCGCGCAGGCCGTGCATCCGGGCTACGGTTTTTTGTCGGAGAACGAAGATTTCGCGCATGCCTGCGAAGCGGCCGGCATCGTCTTCATCGGGCCGCCGGTCGGGGCGATTGCCGCGATGGGTTCGAAGGCCGCCGCGAAAGCGCTGATGCACGCGGCCGCGGTGCCGCTCGTGCCCGGCTATCACGGCGAGGATCAGGACCCGCGCCTTTTGCAGCGCGAAGCGGATGCGATCGGCTATCCGGTGCTGTTGAAGGCGAGCGCGGGCGGCGGCGGCAAGGGCATGCGCGTGGTCGAGCGCAGCGCGGATTTCGCGGCCGCATTGCTGTCGTGCAAGCGCGAGGCGGCGAGCAGTTTCGGCAACGACCGCGTGCTGATCGAAAAGTATCTGACGCGGCCGCGTCACGTCGAAGTGCAGGTGTTCGTGGACCGGCACGGCGGCGCGGTCTATCTGTTCGATCGCGACTGCTCGGTGCAGCGGCGTCATCAGAAGGTGCTCGAGGAAGCGCCGGCACCGGGTCTTGCCGCCGACATCAAACGCGCAATGGGCGAAGCGGCCGTGGCCGCCGCGCGCGCGGTCGACTACGTCGGCGCGGGCACGGTCGAATTCATCATGACCGGCAGCGGCGAGTTCTATTTCATGGAGATGAACACGCGCCTGCAGGTCGAGCATCCGGTCACGGAGATGGTGACGGGGCAGGACCTCGTCGAATGGCAATTGCGCGTGGCCGCGGGCGAGGCGCTGCCGCTCGCGCAGCCGCAACTGAAGCTCGACGGCCACGCGATCGAAGCGCGCATCTATGCCGAGCATCCGGCGCGCGGCTTCCTGCCGTCCACGGGCACGCTCAGGCATCTGCGCATGCCCGAGGGCGTCGAGTTCGCGATCGACGCGGCCGGTCTCGGCGAGCCTGGCCGCAAGGCGCCGGTGCGCATCGACAGCGGCGTGCGCGAGGGCGATACGATCACGCCGTTCTACGATCCGATGATCGCGAAGCTGATCGTGCACGGCGCGACGCGTGAGGAAGCATTGGCGCGTCTCGCGCGTGCGTTGCATGCGTGCGAGGTCGTCGGGCCGCATACGAACGTCGAGTTCTTGCAGCGCATCGTCGCGAGCGAGCCGTTCGCGAACGGCGATCTCGACACGGGTTTGATCGAGCGTCATCACGATGCGCTGTTCGCGCCGGTAAAAAAGCCCTTCAGGGAAGCACTCGCGCTCGCCTGCGCGGCGCTGCTCACGCGCGAGGGCGGCATCGCGCACGGTGCGTCGCCGTGGGATGCGCTGTCGCATTGGCGGCTCAATAGCGGCTATACGCAGACGCTCGGCTGGCGCGCGCTCGACGACGGCGGCCAGCACGCAGGCAGCGAGGCGTTCACGGTCGGGTTCGCGCGCGACGGCGGCACGCAAACGCTCGAACACGACGGCGTGCGCGAAAGCTTCACGTGGTCGGCTGGTGCGGGCGCGCACGAATTCCGCGCGACGCTTGGCGACGCGCGCGTGACGGGCCGCGTGTTCGTCGACGGCGACACGTTCCATGTGTTCTGTTATGGCGAGGCGCTTGCGTTCGAATGGCAGAACCTGCTCGCGCATGCCGCCGACGCCGAAGGCGGCGAAGGACGTCTGACCGCGCCGATGCCGGGCAAGGTGATCGCGGTGCTGGTCGAGGCGGGAGCGGTGGTCGAGAAGGGCGCGCCGCTGATCGTGATGGAAGCGATGAAGATGGAGCACACGATCGGTGCACCGGCGGCCGGCACGGTCGCCGAAGTGCTGTATGCGGTCGGCGATCAGGTGGACGATGGCGCGCAGCTTCTGGTGCTCGACGTGCAGCAGTAAGCGCGCACCTGGGAGAAACGCTTAAAGCAAGGCGAGTGTAAGAAGCGGCGCCGCGCGCTTCGCTTTCGCGCGGGCCGCTGCGTGCGGTGACACTGTGCCTAATGTCTGACCAAACGGAATTCGTCGAGATCGAGCCGTACCGATTCGGTCGGCACGAACTTCCATCTCTGCGCGGCAACCGAAAGAATTTCCTGCTGCGCATCCTCGAATGCGACGAGCAGGTCCTGCTTGCGCCGGCTCGCCGCGCCGCAGAACTTCACGAGCGCATCGGCGCTGACCTCGAAAATCTGCGCGCGATCGTCGCAACACACGCGGAACGCGACTGTCGCGCATTCCGTGACACAGGGCCGGAACCCTTCATCGACATAGACCGACATGGCGAACTCCTTCGGACGCCTGAATCGACAGGATGACAAACCGCGCCTGCCTGGTCTGTGGGTGAACCGGCATTGACGGCGAAATGCCCGGCGCCGCGTCACGCGCGACGACCGGCTGCTAGTGAAAGATTGCCAGAAGCTGGCTCGGCGTGCAGAGCGCGCACAGCCGATTTTTGCTCAGAGGATGCTTAAAAAATTCGCCGTGAAGTGAGCGCTGAATCGCGCCCGCGCCATGCATGGGCCGCACATGGGCCACGGAGATGGCGCCCGGCATGATTTCGTCCGCACGGACTTCGGCAAACTTCATTCTGCGCCGAAGTCATTTCATTATGATTATTCGCGCGGCCGGTGCACAGGACGGTGTCACGACGGCGTCATGCTATGTCTGTTTTCGGTCAGGCTTCGGCACGGCGCGCGGTGGCCGTCCGCATCACCGCGCGAAAACGTCGGCCCGTTATCGGGCGGTTCGTTACAGGTTCTTCGCCGCAACGAGCGCGCGTCGTGCCCATTCCTCGTAGCCGAGCGCGGGGATGCGAAAGTCATTGGGCAGTTCGATGGAGACCGGCAGGCCGGCGGGCGTGCTCGACAACAACGCCTTCAGGTCGATGCCCCCTTCGCCCGGCAGCAAACGTTCGTGACGCGCGGTATGGATCACGCTGTCCATCGTCGGCGGAATGCCGGCCGGGCAATCGCATAGCTGGAGATAGTGCAGCAGATCGCCGGGTAGCGCCCGCAGGTCGTCGAGCGACGTATTGGAGCGTTCGAAGTGCACCGCGTCGATCAGGATGCCCGCATTGGCCGGCCGGCCCGCGAGCTTGACGATGCGCTGCGCGTCGGCGGCATTGCGGACCGTCGACCAGGGCATGAATTCCAGATCGGCATTGAGCCCGAACGGCCTCGCCGCCTCGCAGAACCTCGCATAGGAATCGGCGAGGCGCTGCTCGTCGGGATCGCCGCCACCGACGAGAATGCTGCGGGCGCCGAGTTCGGCCGCCGTTTCCAGAAAGCTGCTGTAGTGGTCGACCGAAAACGTTCCGTACAGCCACACGATCTCGACGTCGAATACCTGCACGCCGGTGTCGCGCATGGAGGCGAGCGTCTCGCGCAACATGTCGCGATCGTTCATCAATGGGTAGGCCGGGGCGCCGGGCAGCGCGGGAATCAGGCGCAGGCCGACGCAGTCGTAGCCGGTGCGGGCGGCAACGCGTATCGCATCCGCGGGGGCGAGATGCAATACCGTGAGGTGGGCTAAGGAATACTGTCTTTCCATGATGTCCTGTCGATAGCTGAAGTCTGCGAGGGTCGGCACGTGCCATGACGTAGCATGGCGCGATGCCACGCTACGCCACGCGATCGTGCCGGCTCAATCGGCTGAGTTCGTGATGGCCGCGCCGCGCGGCAGGAAGAGGAACAGCAAGGCGCCGAGGAACGTCGTGAACGCCAGCGCAACCGTGCCAAGGTCGGCGGAACCGAACAGCGATACCGTGATCGAGCGGATATTGGGCGCGAAGAACCCACCTAGGTTGCCGATCGCGTTGACGGCGGCAATGCCGGCGACGGCCGACATCCCGCCGAGATATTTGGTCAGCGACTGCCAGAAGATCGGCTGCGATCCATACAGGCCCGCGAGCGAGAAGCACAGCGCGGCCACCGCCAGCGTCGGCGAATGCGAGAGCGAGCCGAGCAGGCCGATGGCGGCCGCCACGAGGCCGGCGGCGCCCCACCAGCGGCTGCGCTGGTATTTGTTGGCGAGCGAGGGCAATACCAGCACGGCGATCAGCGCGCAGAACCACGGCAATGCCACGATCACGCCGACCAGTGCGCCGGTGTTTTGTCCAATGAGCTTCGCGACCTGCGAGGGCATGAAAAACTGGATCACGGTATTGGTCATCACGATCAGAATGTACGTGATGATGAAGCGCAGCAGTCCGACGTCGCGCAGGCAGGCCAGTATGCTGTGCGGGCCCGCCGCGATCTTTTTGCGTTCCTCTTCCTCGATGGCCGCCGTCAGTGCGTTGCGTTCGCGCTGATCGAGCCACGGTGCGTTTTGCGGTTTGTCGCTGAGATAGAAAAACGCCCAGATGCCGACCACGACCGAGGCGAGCCCCTCGATGACGAACATCCACTGGTACGCCTCAAGACCGAGATGCGCACCGATGCCGAGAATCGCGCTGGAGATCGGCGCGCCGATGACGAACGAGAGCGGTGTGCCGCAATAGAACAGCGCGATGATCGGCAGACGCCATTTCGCCGGGAACCAGAAAGTCAGGAACAGGACCATGCCGGGGAAGAACCCGGCTTCGGCCGCGCCCAGCAGGAGCCGCTGGAGATAGAACGAGACGTTGCCGTTGATGAAGGCCGCGCCGGTGGAGATGATGCCCCAGGTGACCATGATCCGGCACATCCAGATCTTCGCGCCGAAACGGTTGAGGCCGAGATTGCTCGGTACTTCGAAGAGAAAATACGTGATGAAAAACAGCCCGGCGCCGAAGGCATAAGAGGCGTCGCTGATGCCCGTCGCGTCCTGCAGATGCGCTTTGGCGAAGCCGACGTTGACCCGGTCGATGAACGCGAGGACGAACATCAGCAGCAGGAACGGCACCAGCCTGTTTCTAGCCTTGACGACCGCGCGCTTGAGGGTTTGGGCCTGCTGCATCGCGTCGTCGGCAAACGATCCGACATTGACGTCTGACATATGCTGTCTCCTGAATTGTCATGGGCCTGGGTGTGCGGCATGCCGCAGCGCGAGACCCGGCTCGCGACGCGGCATGGCCGTGCATCGGCATGGGCCTGGAATTAATGAGTCTTGCTAAAGGAAAAAACCAAGTCGTACGGCTCGAAGCGGCAGTCGTGACGCGTCAACGCCTGGGCGGCGTCGGTCGCCCGGTTCAGCGAGGCGTCGTCCAGTGCCTCGACCGCCATGACGCTGTTGAAGATGCCTTCCGTGCCCGTGCGCATCGACTTTTCGCGGGTGGCGATCGAGGTGGCATCCGGCGCGACGGTCATGACCCACGTCTGCGTCACGCGATCGAGGGCCGCGATCGCGTCGAGCGCTTCCTGCGTGACCGCGGCGGGCAACCTGTCGAAGCGTGCGATCGCGAGGCGCGAACCGAAAGCGCCGGGCTGGCCCGCACGCACGATCGTCGTGCCGCCGCCGCGACGAAACTGCCCGAGGTGAGGCATGACGCTCTGGGTCCACGGCGTCGGATTGTTCAGTCGTTCGATATATCCCTCGCTCGCCATGACGGCGGCGTTCTCCAGCGTGTACACGATCACGTATTCCGACGGGGCGCTGTCGCGCCGGCGGTACGCGCGGCCCGAGAGAAAACCCGGCACCCCGACCCGTTCGAATATGTGCTCGCGCGTGAGCCAGTGCAGATAATCGGTTTCGAACGGCTCCTGAACGGTGCTCCATATGGCGAGTAGTCCGTGGGTGCTGGCGGTCATGGGGTTTTCCTCCTGGTGGCCTGATGTGCGGGTGACGAAGACGCGCCGGACGCGCATGTCGCGCTCGCGGTTCACGCCTTTACATGCGTCGCATATTATGGAAGTGACTTCCACTTTGCAAGTTGTTTCCGGGAATTGAGGGTATTCCCCGAAGCGCGCGGGAGATGCGGGCGGTCATGGAATCAATCTGTCACATGGCGCGGATATCATCGAAATTTCCGAAAAAATTCGGTCAATCGACCGAAAAAACAGATCGAACGCGCCATGACCCTGATACAGATTCGCGCCTTTCTCGCCGTCGTCCAGTACGGCGGCTTCACGGCGGCCGCCAAGGCGCTGTCGACCAGTCAGACCACGATCACCTCGCAAATCCAGGCGATCGAGCAGGAATACGCGGTGCAGCTGTTTCACCGGCGTGGCCGGCGCGTCGATCTATCGAGCGTCGGTCTGGAGTTCCTGACCATCGCGCGGCAGATGGCGAGCCTCGAAGGGGACGCGAGTTCGCTGCTGCGCGACAGCGGCGAACTCGTGCACGGCACGTTGAAGATCGGCGCGGTGGGGCCGTATCACATCATCGACATGATCGAGGCCTATCACGAGTTGCGCCCGGCGATGAACCTGTCGGTGACGCTCGGCAATTCGGAAGAGGTGCTGCGCGACCTCGACAACTACGTGTGCGACGTCGGCGTGCTGGCGGTGTGCGATGTCGGCGCGATTGCGAGCGCGCTCGAAAACGAGCACTTTTATATGCAGCCGTACGCGCGTTATCCCGTGATCGCCTGCGTGAACGCGGCGCATCCGCTCGCGCAACGCGACGAGATCGATTTGCGGGAACTGGCCGAAGTGCCGCTGCTGATGCGCGAACAGGGTTCGACCACGCGCCGGGCGCTGGAAGACGCGCTCGACAAGATCGGCCTGAAGGCGCGCATCTCGATGGAGATCGGCAGCCGCGAAGCGCTGCGCGAATCGATTGCGCGCGGTCTCGGCGTCGGCACCATGTCGGAGTCGGAATACATTCCCGACGGGCGGCTGCACAAGGTCAGGATCAAGGGCAACCCCATCACGACGCATATTCATGTCTGCTGTCTGCGCGAACGGCAGGACACGCCGCTGGTTACCTCGTTTTTCGAAGCGGTAGGGCGTTGCCAGCCTGCCTCGTGAGACCCGGCGCGCCGGCAAAGTGCGCAGTCCTTTCCTGTAAGGCTATTCCAATTTGGAAAGAACTTCGACATACTATTTCGTACGCTTTTATCCGCTTGACCATTGAGGAGAGGATTCGTCGTGAGCGCCATCATCGAGCGGACCTTCCGCATCCTTGAAGAGCTTTCCCTTTATCCGGCCGGCCGCACGCTGTCGGAGTTGTCGGTTGCCGCGAATGCGCCGCTATCGGCCACTCATCGCCTGCTCGCCGATCTCATGGAAGAAGGCTACGTGCGCCGGGACGAGCGGCACGATGAATTCACGCTGACGATGCAGGTGGTGTCGCTCGGTCTGCGCTTTCTCAGCGCGGGCGGCATCACGGACATTGCGCAGCCCACGCTGGAGCGCCTCGCGGCGCAGAGCGGCGAACTGGTTCGCCTCGCGCTGCTGGACGAAGATCAGCTCGTCTACGTCGCCAAGGCGCAGGGCGCGACGCAAGGCCTGCGCTATGACCCGGAGATGGGCGCGCCCGTGCGTATCTGGTGCAGCGCGGCGGGCTATGCATGGCTCGCGACGAAGTCGGAAGACGATGCGATCCGCCTGCTCGGCAAGCAGGGCTTGCCCAATCCCGCCAATTTCGGGCCCGCGGCGCCGACCACGATCAAGGCCGTGCTGACTCACGTCAAGGCGGCGAAGAAACGCGGCTTCGCGATCACGACCAACGTCTTCCTGCCCGCGATGAATTCGATGGCGACCTGCGTGCGCGATCCGCGCGGCGAGATTCTCGGCACGCTCATCATCGCCGGGCCGATGACGCGGCTGACCGAGGCGCGCATGGAAGAACTGGGCGCCGCGTTGCAACTGGCCGCGGACGAACTCGGCCGCAACAGCAGCGTGTCGCCGGTCTTCAAGCGGCAGACAGAACGGCTCGCGTCGGCCTAGCGTACGCGAGCGTGTTGCGGCTTCGCTCAGTCGATGCGCGAGGCGTCGCCGGCGAATTCCACCCGACAGCCGAAGCCGCCGTGAAATAGCGCTTCCGTTGCGTCCTCTGACGCGCCGTTCGCGGCAATCCGTGCCGCGTGCCGCTCCGCGTCGTCCTCGGGTGCGTAGCCGAGCAGGTGCACGTTGGCGTTGCTCCAGCGATTGCGCGCATTGCCGGATACCCCATATACGACCACGAATTGATAGTCGGGCGCATCGATGCAACGTTGCGCAAGCTGCACCATGTCGCGATGGCTGATCCAGGTGGATAGATGGCGCGGCGCGGCAGGCTCGTCATCGGGGCGAAACGAGCCTATGCGCATGCACGCGACCGACAGGCCGTACTTGTCCGCATAGAGGCGCCCGAGCGCCTCGCCGAACACTTTCGACACGCCGTAGCGGCTGTCCGGACGCGGCGCGACCGTGTCGTCGATCAGGCGGTCGCGGCGGTGGAAACCGACCGCGTGATTGGAGCTCGCGAACACGACGCGCTTCACGCCCGCGCGCCGGGCCGCCTCGAATACGTTGTAGCAACCGTCGATATTCATGTCGCGGATTTTTTCCCACGTGCTTTCGTCCGGGATGCCCGCGAGGTGGACGACCGTATCGATGCCGTCCATCAGCGGCAGCAGCGAGTCGAGCCGGGTGATGTCCGCCGTGACGACTTCCTCGCGGCACCGGCGGCGGCTTGCGGCGCGATGTCAGCGAGGCGCAGGCGATATCGTCCTTGCAGGCCGGCGCGTAAAACCTTGCCGATCTGAGCGGCCGAGCCCGTGATCAAAACGCGTTTCATACCGTGTCTCCGTGGATGCGAAGTTCCGAAAATGCCGTGCGTTCTCGAGGGCGCAGGCCGGCCCGGCGCGTATCGAGGCCGCGCCTCCGTGTTGCGATGTCAGTCCCGCTACGCGAGACATATTCCGTGATAGCTAGAGCGATGCGTGTATCGGGCGGCCTGTTCCTGCGCTTCCTCGATCACGATTCCGGCCTCTCTCAGCAGCGTATCGATACGCGCGAAGACGGCAAGCGCCGTCGCCTCGCTTTCATCGGCGACAAGGCATATTGTCCCGCTTGCGACAGCTTCGGCCAAATCACTTACGGGGCAGGCGTAAGCGACCGGCATCGCCTGATTGACAACGTGAACGGCGGGCGGCGTCAAGCGGTCGGCGGCGATATCGTCCTTTGCAAATGCGCCAACCGTCCGAGAATCATCGCGATCTATGGCACAAGCTGGAGAATTACCGACCGGGGCGACGAAGACACGACTAGAGGGCCAATCGCGCCTGCGGCCGCCGTCAATCACTGGATCAGTTTCACTTTAACTGAGTTGGGAAACTTCGATGGGCTGCGTTGCGTAGCGCATTTCGCGGACGGGTCGAGTGAGTACGGGACATTTGACGCAAGCAACGTTGTTCGATTCGAGCGTGCCGACAATGGAAATGCTTGCACCCGCATCAAACTATTGCCGCGCGACAGCGCGGGCGCGTCCGGGTCTGTAACAGAATCAATTCCCTCAGCAATCGCGAGGTAAGTATGTCAGAGGTTCAAGCTAATCCGTCTATTGTTCGCAGCGGGCCGTTTCAGACGAAACAAGAGCATTCGTTGCAAACCGATATTCTTAAGGACACTCGCCATGCCTTGGAAGCAGGCGGGTTCTACTTTTCCAGTTCAGCGATTAGCGACGCTAACGTCCGCACGCGTTATGATGCAGGCGTTAAAAGAATGAGTGAAATGGTTCAGGATGAAGTAAATTCCGGGCGTATGACGGTTGCAGAAGGTGCGGAGTTCTGCAACACAATGCGTAATCAGATCATGGAAGAAACCCGGAAGGTAACTTCGGCATGGGGTCTAGCCCGTGCGCAGGGCATGAAAGGCCAAGGTATCAGCTATGAGGCCATTCTGGATCGTTACGCAAATCGGCTTTTCTCAAAGCCATTTCGCAGCTTGACGAGCGAAGAAAAGGACCAGGCTTACTATGCAGCTATTGAGGCGGCAGGGCGAAGCAACGCGAAGGTCAACGCGAAGACGGCGCGGATGCGAACAGCGGGAAAGGTTGGGCTACTCGTAACGGGTGCCCTTGCCGTGTGGGCCATCGCAGGAGCAGATGACAAGGTTACGGAGACGGCGCGACAGGGAACAATCCTTGAAGGCGGTATGACAGGTGCCGCATTGGCAAGTATGGCCGTTGGGTCTATATGCGGGCCGGGTGCGCCGTTTTGCGCAATCGCGGTTCTTATCATCGGCTCGACGGCAGCGGCTACGGTCACGGATATAGCGTATGACGGCTACCTGGACGAAGTGAAGGAATTTCAGGCATGGAGAATTCGATAGCTGACACTGACCGGGAAAACGTATGGCAGGTAATGTCGGAGTTTTTCGTGGACAATGAAATTGACTATGACTATTGGGCTGAAAAGATCGCGCAATTTCCGATTGAAGAATTGAAAGATATTTTTTTCAGAGAGGTTGCGCCGGTTTGCGGGCCTAATGTCCTAACGCCAGTGCCCCCCGCCTGGCTTACTTTCGATACTGAGTGGGTTGTGGATGAAATAAAACGCAATCTATCAAAGCGGGAAAGCTCCTTGATATATCGGGCGCGCTATGATGCCAACGTAATTTACTACCGTATCCGCTGCCGTGAGTTTTGGTCCGATGTCGAGGATGCAATTATCCGAATCCGCGCAAAGCGGCATATAGCAGAAAAGCCCACGCAGCCGTAATGAGTTTGACCTCGCTTCGGCGAGGCTTTTCATCCCCGCTGCTCTTTCGCATGCTCTTGTATCCAGTCGAGCGCCGCGCGATGGGCGTCGACATAGCTCCGTGTCGGATGCGTGCCAGTTTCGATCCCGTACCGGTACGCTCGACCGATCGACGCGCGCACGCAGCGCCGGCGCGCCCGGCATGCATCGGGCACCTGAGAAGGCACCCGAGAGGGCCTATGAGAAGGCACCTGAAAGGGTCCCTGCACGCGGCGATGCCCTTCGTCATGACGAGCCTGCGAAGCCGGTGCGATGGGGCGCGCTGCTTTCGCATCGCACGGTGCTCGGCATGATGCTCGGCTTCTTCTGCATGAACTTCGTGAAGTACTTCTTCATCACGTGGTTTCCGAGCTATCTGATGGAAGCGCGCGGCTTCTCGCTCGCGCAGCTCGGCACGCTCGGCATGATTCCGGCGCTGTGCGCGATTCCAGGCGGCTGGATCGGCGGGGCCACGTCCGATGCGCTGTTCCGGCGCGGCTGGAGCATGACCGCCGCGCGCAAGACCTGCCTCGTCGGCGGCATGCTGCTGTCGTCATGCATCGTGCTATGCGCCTTCGCGCAAAGCCCCTTGCTCGCGATCGTGCTCTTTTCGGTGACCTATGTGAGCCTGTCCTTCGTGTCCGCCAACGCCTGGTCGCTGCCGGGCGATGTCGCGCCCACGCCGCGCCATGTCGCGACGATCAGCGCGATTCAGAACACGGCTTCGAACGTCGCGGGGATTCTCACCTCGACGTTCACCGGCGTGATGCTGACGATCACCCACGGCTCGTTCCTGATTCCGCTCGTAACGGCGGGCGCCTTCTGCGTGATTGGCGCCGGTGCGTATCTGTTCGTTGTCGGCCCGGTCGAACCGATGACGATGAAATCATCGGATGACGAGGGCGTGGCGCTGAAGGTGACCTGAAGCGGCAGAGCCCGCCTGCCGACGGGCAACGCGGCTAATGTGGGCAAAGGCGTGGTCGAAGGCGGGCAATCTGCGCAAGGCGAGCGAGTCCGGCGCGATGGCTCAGTCATGACGCCGCAACTGCAGCGCATAAGTGAAGCGGTCAGCCGGCAACACGCTGACCGTGGCCTCGAAAACGATGCCATGCTCGTCGATATAGTGGCGCGTGATCTCCAGCGCATGCTCGTCGGCCGTCGCGCCGAGCTGCTTCGCCACGCGCGCCGGAACGCCGATCGCGCGAATTTCCTGGCGCACCTCACGCACCACGCGGCCGAAGCGCTGCTCGACCATTTCGCAGATCAGTCCCGAGCTTTTGCGCAGCTCGCGCCGGATGCCCGCGCCGAGCGCCGGTTCGAGATAGACGTCGGTCCAGCAGATCGGCCGGTCCGGTTTGGTCGGATCGACGCGCAGCATTTCCGTGCGCAGCCAGCGCGAGCCGGTGGCGACACCGAGCTGCGCCGCGAGCGACGGGCTCGCCGAAATCTCCATCACCGACTGGACATGGCGCTCGGTGACGACCGCGAACTGCACCAGATCCTCGACGCTCGAGAGCGACTGCTCGAACGCCACGCGCGGCTTGCTCGCCTCGACGCGAATGCCCGCGCGCTTGCGGCGCGAAATCAGCCCGAGTTCCTGCACGCGTTCCAGCGCCGAACGCACGGTCGCGCGGCTCACGCCATATTGCGCCGACAGATCGAGTTCGCTCGGCAGCGCGGAGCCCACTTCGAACGTGCCATCTCCGATAGCCTGAATGAGTTGCTCGGCCAGTTCGGCATATCGCGGTTTCATCTGAATCTTCCTTCTTCCTCTTTGCTTTCCTTGGGCCGCGTGCATGGCGCGGCGGGCTAATGCTAGCCGCGCGCGCCGGCGTTGCCAAGCGGGGCACCGGCGGCGCGAACCCCGTCGGTTCGCGTAAACCCCTAGTTGACCCGTCCAGCATGTCTCAATATAGTCCGTACATATTCATAAAGTACGGACATATTAAGCGGCTGTCCAGACCCTGGAAAGCCGTCGTGACAGGAGATGGGCATGGCTGTGCATGGCGAGAGTGCGAATCACCCTAACTTAGAGGCTAAGCCGCCGCAGGCGCGCCGCAAGACGCCGTTCTATGCGCGGCTCGGCGTGCAGATCGTGGTCGGCATCGTGGCGGGCATCGCGCTCGGCTTTATCGCGCCGAAGCTCGCGGTGGACATGAAGGTGCTCGGCGACATCTTCCTGCGGCTCATCAAGATGATCGTCGCGCCGCTGGTGTTTCTGAACGTCGTGCTCGGCATCGCGGCGGCCGGCGATCTGAAGAACGTGGGGCGCATCGGCCTGCGCGCGCTGATCTACTTCGAGATCGTGTCGACCGTCGCGCTCGCCATCAGCATGGTGGTGGCCAATCTGTCGGGCGTGGGCCTCGGCATGCATCTCACGCAGAGCAGCGAAGCCGCCGCCGCGGTGCATGCGCAATACGGCAAGGCCGGGCCGATGTCGCTCGAACACTTCCTGCTCACGCTGTTTCCCGACAACTTCGTCGGCGCGTTCGCGAACGGCTCGCTGCTGCAGGTGCTGGTGATCTCGATCGGCTTCGGCGCCGCGCTGCTGATGCTGAACAAGGACTCGCGCGAAAGCGTCGAAGGCGGTTTGTCGCGCATGTCGGAGTGCTTCTTCAAGTTCGTCGACGTCATCATGAAGTTCGCGCCGCTCGGCGCATTCGGCTCGATCGCGTTTGCGATCGGCAGCAGCGGCATGAACGCGGTGATCGAGCTGGGTTATCTGCTCGTCGTGATGTATCTGACGCTGGCCTTCGTCGTGGTGGTGGTGTTCGGCGTCATCCTGCGGATTTACGGCTTCAATATCTTTCGCTATCTGCGTTACTTCAAGGACGAGATCTTCCTGCTGTTCGCGACGGCCTCGTCGGAAAGCGCGATGCCGCGTCTGTTCGAAAAGCTCGAACGGCTCGGCTGCTCGCGCCAGTCGACGGGTCTCGTGCTGCCGACCGGCTACGCGTTCAATCTCGACGGCACCTCGGTGTATATGTCGCTGTGCGTGATGTTCATCGCGAACGCGTACGGCGTGCATCTCGATCTGCATCAGCAGCTCGGCCTGCTCGTGCTGATGCTCGTCACGTCGAAGGGCGCCGCGACGGTGTCGGGCGGCACCTTCATCGTCTTCGCGGCGACCGTCACCGCGTCGGGCATCCTGCCCGTCGAAGGCTTGCCGATCCTGTTCGGCATCAACCGCTTCACCTCGCAGGCGGTGTCGATCTGCAACGCGATGGGCAATAGCGTCGCCACGCTCGTGATCGCGAAGTCCACCGGCGAGTTCGACGAGAGCAAGGCGCGCGGCGAATATCAGCGCGTGTTCGGCGTCGCGCCCGGCAAGGTCATCTGAATTCGGAATCTCAAAGGAAAAATGATGCGTATTACGTCCGTCAGGGAAATTTCAGTTCCGCTCGAAGGCAATGTCGCGAACGCGCTCGTGAGTTTCGCGGAGCACGATGTGTCGCTGGTCGCGCTCGAAACCGATGTGGTGCGCAACGGCAAGCCGGTGATCGGCTATGCGTTCGATTCGATCGGCCGCTTCGCGCAGGGCGGCATCCTGCGCGAGCGCATGATTCCGCGCCTCGAAGCCGCCGCACCCGAGACGCTGCTCGACGCGAGCGGCGAGCTGTTCGATCCGGAAGCGGTGCTGAAGACCGTGCTGCGCAACGAAAAGCCGGGCGGTCATGGCGACCGCGCGGCGGCGGCGGGCGCCCTCGAACTCGCCGTATGGGACCTGAACGCGAAGCTGCGCGACGAGCCGGCCTATGTGACGATCGCGCGCCATTACGGCCGCGCGGGCAAGCGCGAAGGCGTGAACGTGTACGCGGCGGGCGGCTACTACTACCCGGACGATAGCGTGCAGCGTCTCGCCGACGAGTTCAGCGGCTATCGCGCGATGGGCTTCGATGCCTTCAAGATGAAGATCGGCGGCGCGGACCTGAAGACCGATCTCGCCCGTATCGAAGCGGCGCTGACGGTCGCGGGCGAAGGCCAGCGTCTGGCCGTCGACGCGAACGGCCGCTTCGATCTGGAGACGGCGCTCGCCTACGCGAAAGCCATCGCGCCGTATGACTTGCGCTGGTACGAAGAGATCGGCGATCCGCTCGACTTCGATCTGAACCGGCAGGTTGCGCAGGCCTACGCGGGACGTATCGCGACCGGCGAGAATCTTTTCTCCGTGCCGGACGTGAAGAATCTCGCGCTGTTCGGCGGCATGCGTCCGGGCAAGGACATCTTCCAGATGGACGCGGGGCTCGCGTACGGCCTCACCGAATACGCGCGCATGATCGAGCTGATCGAGCGTCACGGCTTCGACCGGGCGCAGGCGTATCCGCATGGCGGCCATCTGATCAATCTGCATATTGCCGTCGGCCTGGAGTTGGGCGGCTGCGAGGCGTACCCGGGCGTGTTCCAGCCGTTCGGCGGTTATCCGGCCGGCTGCGGCATCGGCGGCGGGCTGGTGCGCCCGACCGACGCGGCAGGCTTCGGCCTCGAAGAGAAGGACGGTCTGCGCCCGTGGCTGGCGCGTCTTTCGAAGTAAAGCGCGAAGTCAATCGCGCAGTAAAGCGCTCAGTAAATCGCGAACTCAATAAAGGCATTCAAGGAGCCCGTCATGGCAACGACTGTTTTCGATTCGGCATTGTTCCGCGACATGTTCGGCACGCCCGAGATGCGCGAAGTGTTCTCCGACGAGGCGTATCTGCGCCGCTGCATCGACGCGGAAACCGCGCTGGCCCGCGCGCAGGCGAAGGCCGGCCTGATTCCCGGCGACGCCGCGAGCGACATCACGGCGAAGGCCGATTTCGGCAAGCTGGACCTCGAGAAGCTGCGCCATGAAACCGAGATCGTCGGTTATCCGATCCTGCCGCTCGTGAAGCAGGTGAGCGAGATGTGCGGCGAGGCGGGGCGCTATCTGCACTGGGGCGCGACGACCCAGGACATCATGGACACCGCGACGATGCTGCAATGTGCGCGCGGCGTCGCGCTGATCGAAAAGCAGCTCGACGAAGTGCGTGAGGCGTTACGCGAACTCGCGCTCAAGCATGCCGACACGGTGACGGCGGGCCGTACGCATCTTCAGCACGCGCTGCCGGTCACGTTCGGGTTTCGCGCGGCGGTCTGGTTGTCGGCGCTCAATCGTCATGCCGAGCGTCTTCAGCAGATGAAAGCGCGCGCGTTGATGGTCGAGTTCGGCGGCGCGGCGGGCACGCTCGCGTCGCTCGGCGACCCCGAGCGCGCGCTCGATACGCGGCGGCTTTTTGCCGAGGAACTGGGGCTGCGCGATCCCGAGATCACCTGGCACGTCGCGCGCGACGGACTGTACGAACTCGTCTCGGTGCTCGCGGGCATCGGCGGCTCGCTCGGCAAGATCGCACTCGACGTGATGATGATGGCGGCCTCGGAATTCGGCGAAGTCGCGGAGCCGTTCGTGCCTGGCCGCGGCGCCAGCTCGACGATGCCGCAAAAGCGCAATCCGATTTCGAGCGAGCTGATGTTCGCGGCGGCGAAGATGCTGCGCGAGCGCGCGGCGCTGATGCTGGACGGCACGATGCACGATTTCGAGCGCGCCACCGGACCGTGGCATCTCGAATGGAGCGCCGTGCCGGAGAGCTTCCTGCTCGCGGCGAGCGCGCTGTTCCAGGCGAATTTCATGCTGCGCGGCTTGCAGGTCGACAGCGCGCGCATGCGGCGCAATCTGGACCTGACGGGCGGCCTGATCGTCGCGGAAGCGGTCATGATGGGGCTCGCGCCTGCCATCGGGCGTCAGCATGCGCACGACGTGGTGTACGACGCGTGTCGCGTTGCGATCGAAAATGGCCGCACGCTGTACGACGTACTCAAGGACAACGAATCGATCCGCGAGCGCTTCGACGACGCGAAGCTGAAGGCCTTGACGGACCCGACCAACTATCTCGGCGCGGCGGCACTGATGGCGCGTTCGGTCGCGGCGCGAGCCTAGATCGACCCGCCTGGATAGCCGGCGTGCCCGCGCGGCACATGCGGCACATGCGGCACATGCGGCTATATATCGAGCCCGTATTCGCCCGCATGTTCCGCGATCAGATCGCGCAAGACCCGCGCGAAGCTTCGCGCGGCCGGCGACATATTGCGGTCCGAGCGGGACAGCAGGCAGACGTTGCGTCTCGCCTTCGGATCGTCGATCGACAGGAAGCGCACGCCGCCCACGCCGCCGATGCGCGTCAGGCTCGGCAGCACGGTGATGCCGATGCCTTCCCGCACGATCGACAAAAGCGACATCACACTGCGCGCATGCATGATCTGATGCTCGTTGATCGAGAGAAACGCGGGCGTATCGATACCGTCGCAAATCCCGTTGCCGACGAACGAGCGGTCGCGCAATGCGTCCCACGGGATCGGTCCGTCTATCTTGCAGAGCGGGTCGTCCTCGCGCACGACGAGCGATAGCGGCTCGGAAAACAGCAGCTGGACGTCGATGTCCGGCAAGCGGCGCGAACTCGCAATACCCCAATCGATGACTTCACGGCTCACGGCCTCGGCAATCGCCTGAGAGTCGAGGTCGCGCACGCGCACGACCGCGGCATCTTTCTCGGCGCGGAAAATCTGCAAGGCGCGCGGCAGGAACGTGAGCGAAATGGACGGCAGCACCGCAATCTCGATGCTGCCCGCACCATTGTGAATAAAAGAACTGATCGAACGATCCACGCGCCTGTTGTGCTCCAGAAGATCGCGCGCGCGATCCACCACGAACTCCCCGAAGCGCGTCAAGCGCGTCTTGCGCTCGCCCTCGAACAGCGCACCGCCGATTTCGTCTTCGAGCTGCTTGAGCGTCATCGACACCGCCGACGGCGTGCGGTGAATCCGCTCCGCCGCCGCGCGAATGCCGCCGGTTTCGGCCACCGCCACCAGGACACGGTACTGCATCAGATTCGGCACGTTCGTCTCCGTTTCAGAAAACCTGAACAAAAGTATAGTTTATTAGAATTGACTGAAACAAATTGATGCCGTCTTATAGATGTCACGGAAACATTTTTTGGTGAGAAGAGTGGATATCAAACCTAACTTCATAGCTGGCGAATGGCAAAGTGCCACGGACTTCATCGAGAACCTGAACCCGTCGGACACGAACGACGTGATTGGCCGTTACGCCCAGGCCAGCGCGGCACAACTCGATGCCGCGCTCGATAGCGCGCGTGAGGCGCAGCGGGTGTGGGCCGCGACCGGACTCGAGGCGCGCGCCAACGTGCTGGACGCGGTCGGCCGCGAACTGATGGCGCGCTCGGGCGAACTGGGCGAGCTGCTCTCGCGGGAAGAAGGCAAGCCGCGCGCCGAAGGCGTGGGCGAGGTGTATCGCGCCGGCCAGTTCTTTACCTGGTTCGCCGGCGAAGTGCTGCGCCAGCCGGGCGATGCGGTCGCGTCGGTGCGCGCGGGCGTCGACGTCGACGTGCGCCGCGAGCCGATCGGCGTCGTCGCCGTGGTGTCGCCGTGGAATTTCCCGATCGCGACGGCGAGCTGGAAGATCGCTCCCGCGCTGGCCTTCGGCAATGCGGTCGTGTGGAAGCCGGCGAATCTCACGCCGGCGAGCGCGGTCGCGCTGACCGAGATCATCGCGCGTCAGGCGATTCCGAAGGGGCTCATGAGCCTCGTGATGGGCAGCGGCCGCCAGGTCGGCCAGCGGCTCGTCGAAGACCCGCGCGTGGCGGCGGTTACCTTCACCGGCTCGCTCGAAGTCGGGCGCGGCGTGGCGGCGGCGGCCGTGCGCAACCTGACGCGCGTGCAGATGGAAATGGGCTCGAAGAACGCGCTCGTCGTGATGGACGACGCCGATCTGGACCTCGCTGTGTCGCTCGCGGTGAACGGCGCGTTCGGCGGCACCGGGCAGAAGTGCACGGCCTCGTCGCGGCTCGTCGTGCACAACCGCGTGCATGACGCGTTCGTCGAAAAGCTGGTCGCGCGCACGCTCGAACTGAAGGTCGGGCATGCGCTGCAAGCGGGCACGCAGATCGGCCCGGTGGTCAGCGAGCAGCAGCTCGAAGCGAATCTGGCCTACGTCGAACTGGCCGCGCAGGAAGGCGCGACGCGGCTGTGCGGCGGCACGCGCGTCGAACGCGAGACGCCCGGCTACTACATGGAGCCGGCCGTGTTCGCGCGCACCCACAACGCGATGCGGATCAACCAGGAAGAAATGTTCGCGCCGATCACCTGCGTGATTCGCGCCGACGATTTCGACGAAGCGGTCGATATCGCGAACGACACGCCGTTCGGGCTGACGGCCGGGATCGTCACGCGTTCGCTCGCGCGCGCCTCGGCCTTTCGCGAGCGTTCGCGCTCCGGTTGCGTGATGGTCAATCTGGCGACCGCCGGCACGGACTACCACGTGCCGTTCGGCGGCACCCGGCAGTCGAGCTACGGGCCGCGCGAGCAGGGCCGCTACGCGGTCGAGTTCTATACCACCGTCAAGACTTCGTACATTCACGCTGGAGAGGCCGAATGAATCGCGCCGTCACGCCTTCGAAGAGGATCGTCATCGACGGGATGCAGTTCGCACGCTGGTCCCGCAAGGTGTTCGAGCAGATGCGCGACGGCGGCGTGTCCGCCGTGCACGTCACGGTTGCCTATCACGAGAACTTTCGCGACACCGTCGATCTGCTCGTCGAATGGAACCGCCGCTTCCATGTGCACGGCGACCTGATCGGCTTCGCGGGTTCGGGCACCGAGATGGACGCGGTGATCGACAGCGGCCGCACGGCGATTCTGTTCGGGCTGCAGAATCCGTCGCCGATCGAAGCCAATATCGGCCTCGTCGAGGTCTTGCATCGGCTCGGTATCCGCTTCATGCAGCTCGCGTACAACAACCAGTCGCTGCTGTGCACGGGCTGGACCGAGCGCAACGACAGCGGGCTCACCAACATGGGGCGCGAGGTGGTGCGCGAGATGAACCGGCTCGGCATGATCGTCGATATGTCGCATGCGGCCGAGCGCTCGATGCTCGACGCGATCGAGTATTCGGCGCGCCCGGTCGTCGTGAGCCACGGCAATCCCTACACCTGGCGCAATACGCAGCGCAACGTATCGGACGCGGTGCTCGACGCGCTCGGACAATCCGGCGGCCTGCTCGGGCTGTCGCTGTACCCCGGCCACATGATCCACGGCTCGCAGACCACGCTCGACGAATTCGCGCGGATGGTGGCCGGACTCGCGGAGCGCATCGGCGTCGAGCATATCGGCATCGGCTCCGATCTGTGCCAGGAGCAGCCGCCGCGCGTGCTCGGCTGGATGCGCGAGGGACGCTGGAAGCATCCCGAACCCGACGACGGCATCGCGGCGGGCTTCCCGCCGCAACCCGAGTGGTTCCGCTCGAATCTCGATTTCGGGCTGGTGAGCGGCGGCCTGGAGCGTGTCGGTTTCAGCGCCGCGGAAATCGACGGCATCCTCGGCCTGAACTGGCATCGCTTTCTGCATCAGGCATTGAGCGAGGGCGGTCCCGCGCCGAGCGGCGGTGACGACGACGTATCGCCGTTCGGCGATGCCAACGGAGCATGAGCATGACGACGGGGATCGCACTGCCGGTGGCCGAGATCGAATCTATCGCGCGGCGCGCGCTGCTGAACGCGGGCGCCTCGCAGGACCAGGCGAGCGCGCTGGCGGTGTCGGTGGCCGCCGCCGAGGCGGACGGCATCGCCTCGCACGGCCTCGCTTACCTGCCGGTCTACTGCGAGCACTTGCGCTGCGGCAAGGTCAACCCGGCCGCCGTGCCCACCGTGCAGGCGCACGGCAGCGTGGTGCGGGTCGACGCGGACGCCGGCTTCGCGCATCCGGCAATCGGGCTCGGCTTCGCCCAACTGGTGCCGCTCGCGAAGCAGCTCGGCGCCGCGGTGATGGCGGTGGCGAACTCGTACAACTGCGGCGTGCTCGCCTATCACACGGAAACGCTTGCGCGGCAAGGCGTGGTGGCGCTCGGCTTTACCAACGCGCCCGCGTCGATCGCGCCGTGGGGCAGCGCGACACCCGTGCTCGGCACCAATCCGTGGTCGCTGGCGGTGCCCGACGGCGAGGGCGGCGTGCATTTCGTGATCGACCAGAGTTCGTCGACGGTCGCCAAGAGCGAGGTGGTTCGCCACCGGCGCGACAAGCGGCCCTTGCCGGACGGCTGGGCGCTCGATCGCGAAGGCCGTCCCACCAATAGCGCGGACGCCGCGCTCGACGGCGGCTCGATGGCGCCGGCCGGCGGCTACAAGGGCGTCAGCAATGCGCTGATGGTCGAGATGTTTGCCGCGTGCCTCGCCGGTGCGACGCCCGGGATTGCCGCGTCGCCGTTCTCGGGCCCGGTGGGCGGCCCGCCGCGCACGGGACAGTTCTTTATCGCGCTCGATCCGGCGGCCACCTCGGGTGGCACGTTCGATGCGAGGCTGAAGGTCGTGATGGAAGCGTTCGCGTCGGCCGCGGGCGCGCGCCTGCCGGGCAGCCGCCGGCGCGCGGCGCGCGAGCGCCATCGCGATACGCCGGTCATGGTGGATGCCGTGGTGCACGGCGCGGTGGTGGCGCTCGCGGGCGCGGGTTGACGGCATCGGCGGGGCCTGCCGTCTTCGCTTCATCGATGAACTTTTATAAAAGGAGACACAGATGTTTCGCATAACTAGACGGTTTTGCATGGCAGTCGCGCTGTGCGCGGCGAGTGCGATGAGCGTGTCGGCCTTCGCCGAGCCGCTGCAGAAGATCGTGCTGCGTACCGACTACAAGTTCAACGGCTACGTCGCGCCGTTCGCGCTCGCCGTCGCGAACGGCTATTACAAGCAGGCCGGGCTCGACGTCTCGATCGAGCAGGGCCAGGGTTCGGGCACGACCGTGCAGACCGTCGCGTCCGGCGCCGACGACTTCGGTCTGTCCGATGCATCGATCGCCGTGCTCGGCATCACCGCGCAGAACATCGGCGTGAAGCTCGTTTCCGTGTACACGCAAACGGCGACGATGGGGCTCATCTACCGCGCCAATTCGGGCTTCACCGGCGACCTCAAGCAATTGCAGCACAAGGCCGTGATTTCGAGCGCCGGCACCGCGGACCTGCGGATGCTGAATCCGGCGCTCGCGAGCGTGGGCATGAGCACCGACGACGTGCAACTGCAGATCGTCGATGCGAATGCGCGCGTGCCGCTGTTCCTGAAAACCGACGGCGCGTTCCTCACCGGCTTCGCGACCGGCGACCTGCTGCGCATCCGCAGCCGCATGCCCGACGCGAAGTACATGCCCTACGCGAAATACGGCGTGGTCGCGTACGGCACCGGCCTCATCGCGAGCGACGACATGCTCGCGAAGCATCCCGACGTGGTGCGCAAGTTCGTCGACGCGAGCCGCAAGGGCTGGGAAGCGGCGCAGCGCAACCCCGAGGCGGCCATCGACGCGAGCCTGAAGCTGTACCCCGATCTGAACCGCGAGTTCGTGGCGGGCGGCCTGAAGATCGCGCTCAACGAACAGCTGCATACGCCGGCCACGGCCGGTCATCCGATTGGCTGGACCGACGAGGGCGACTGGAAAAAGATGCTCGACGTCCTCTCGAAGTACGCGGGTGTCCACAATCCGAAGGCACCGTCCGCTTACTACACCAACCAGTTCATCTCTCAATAGGGACAGCGGGAACGCAATGAGTACAGCACAGGCAATCTATAACGCCATCGCCGCCGAGCAGATCGATCACGTGTTCTGCGTGCCGGGCGAAAGCTACCTCGCGGTGATGGACGCGTTTCACGGCAGCGACTCGCCGCGCCTGATCGCGACGCGCCACGAAGAGGGCGCCGGGCTGATGGCCGAGGCATGGGCCAAGGCCACCGGCAAGACCGGCGTCTGCATGGTGACGCGCGGGCCCGGCCTCACGCATCTGGCGATCGCGCTGCATACGGCGCAGCAGGACTCGACGCCGCTCGTCGCGCTGGTCGGCCAGGTGCCGTCGGACGTGCGCTATCGCGAGGCGTTCCAGGAAATGGACGTGGTCGCGTATGCGCGGCCGATGGCGAAATGGGCACTCGAAATCGGCCGTGGCGACCGTGCCGCCGAACTGATGCAGAAGGCGTTTCACGTCGCGCAAAGCGGCCGGCCCGGCCCGGTGGTGGTGAGCCTGCCCGAGGACGTCGACCGCGAGCTGGCCGTTTCGGCGCCGGCGCGCATGGCCGAGGTCTACGCGGCGGCGCCGTCGCCGGCCGGCATCGAAGCGGCGGCCGCGCTGCTGCGC